>JAIBBZ010000007.1 GCA_019694435.1 Pirellulales bacterium | reverse complement strand
GAAGACCAGCCGCCGGTCATCACCCCCGTTGCCGACCAGAACGTCGTGCAGGGCGAGACGCTGGTGGTCAACGTCGTGGCCACCGACCCCGACCCGACCAAACGCCCGCTCGTCTATTCGCTCGGCAACAATCCGCCTGCCGGCGCCTCGATCGACGTCAACACCGGACGCATCACCTTTACCCCGCCGCGCGACGGCACCGCCGGCGAGGTGCAATTCACCGTCACCGTGACCGAGGTCGGCGATTCGCCGCTCAGCTCGACGAGCAGCTTCAAGGTCAACGTCGCCGAAGACCAGCCGCCGGTCATCACCCCCATTGCCGACCAGACGGTCAAACAGCGTCAAACACTGTCCCTGCAAATCAGCGCCACGGACCCGGACCCCACCCCTCGGCCGCTGCGTTATTCGCTGGGGGAAGATGCACCCAACCAGGCGACGATCGATCCGATCACTGGCCAGTTCACCTTCTCCCCAGACCAGGACTTTCCGCCGGGCGAGCTCACGATCGAGGTCATTGTGACCGAGCAGGGAGCGAATGCTCTGGAGTCGAGCCGCACCTTCAAGGTGACCGTGCTGGAAAACCTCAACGCGTCGCCGGTCATCCAACCGATCGCGCCGCAGAGCGTTGCCCAGCGAAAGACGCTCTCCTTGAACATCGTGGCCAGCGATCCCGAAGGCACGGCGTTGCACTACTCGCTGATCGACGCCCCGGCCGGCGCGTCAATCGACGCGAATACCGGGCTGTTGCACTTCTCGCCCGACGCGTCGTTCCCCGCCGGTCCGGTCGTAATCAAGCTCCGCGTAACCGACAGCGATGCAGACCCGGCGTCGACCGAAGCCACGCTGACGGTCACCGTGCTCGAGAACCCGAATCGCGCTCCGACGATCGACGCGGTCGCCGACCAAACGGTCACCGCCGGCAAGACGCTGAATCTCTCGATCACGGCCGCCGACCAGGACGATCCCGCTTCAACGCTCGCGTTCAGCCTGTTGTCGGCGGGCCTGGACGGCGCGACGATCGATCCCGTGACCGGTGCGTTCAGCCTGACCACCGCAGCGAACACGCTGCCAGGGGTGTATAGCTTCACGGTCGGCGTGACCGAGCAAATTCTGGGCGGCCTGTCGGCCTCGATGACGTTCAGCGTCAAGGTCGAGCAGTTGGACTTCTTCCAATTCATCGGTTTCGCCGTCGACAGCCAAGGCACGTCGGTCGTCAACCTGCAAGGCCCGACCGTGCCGGCGTTCCCCAGCTTCGTCATTCCCACGGGCGCGCCAGCACCCACCGGCAGCTTCGCCTTGATCGGCGCGGGACTCGGCTATTTGCCCAACGGCGACAATCTGCTGGTTCGCCCGGGAACCGACTTCGGGGCCAACACGGGCGTCGGGCGTCAGGTCGCGCCGGCCAATCAAGAGTCGAATTCCGACGACCAGGGCCAGACCAGCCAGGACAACTCGGGCGACGGCGTCGTACCGGCCAGTGGTGAAGAACCGGTCGACAAACAGACGCCGCAGACGCCTCCCGACGGCCAACGATCCGACGCCGGCCAGGAGCCAGCCCTGCCGGCGGCCGCAATGTTCGATGAATGGCAGATCGAGTGGGTGCAAGCGCCGCGCTGGACACCAGCCAGCGATACGATCGGGCGCTGGGCCGAGGGCACGTATACGATGGGCGAGGCGGCCGGCCGGTTCGATCCCGACCTGCTCGATCTCGATTTGCAGCTCATCCGCAACACCGGCCCGCGCGACCAGCAACCGGCCCGGGGCGCAGCAGCGGAGACTTCCGCCGAAGAAGCCCGGATCGCGCTGGCAGCCGAGGTTGCCGAATCGCTGCGCCGTGTGACCGAGGAGCGTGCCCGGCGCGAGGCTGCCTTCGTAGCGGACGAGGAGGAGCACTCGGCGCTCACCGACGCCACCGCGGCCACGATGGCCTTGGGCTTTTACATGCCGCTGCTGGTGACCGATCTCGAAGCCCCGCCGGCGAAGACACCTCGCCGCAAGGCGCGCCGGCGGCCGCGCTAGGCGCGGCTACAGGATGAAGCGGCTCAGGTCGTCGTCGCCACTGACCTCTTGCAACTTCTCGCGCACGTAGTTGGCCGTGATCACGACCCGGCCGCGCTGCATGTCGGGCGCCTCGAAGCTGAGCTCTTCCAGCAGCCGCTCGAAGAGCGTGTATAGCCGTCGTGCCCCGATGTTCTGCGTCGATTGGTTGACGCGAAAGGCAAACTCGGCCAACGCCACCAGCGCCGCATCGTCGAAGGCCAATTCGACGCCTTCGGTGGCCAACAGCGCCGCATACTGTTTGGTCAAGGAACTGCGCGGCTCGCGCAAGATCCGCACGAAGTCGTCCTGCGTCAGGTCCTGCAGCTCGACGCGAATCGGAAACCGTCCTTGCAGCTCCGGCATCAAGTCGCTGGGCCGTGCGCGGTGGAAGGCCCCCGCCGCGATGAACAACACGTGATCGGTCTTCACGTAGCCGTGCTTGGTTTGCACGGTCGTGCCTTCGACGATCGGCAGCAAATCGCGCTGCACGCCCTGGCGCGACACATCGGCCCCCCGGCTGTCGCTGGCCACGACCTTGTCGATTTCGTCGACGAAGATGATCCCCAGGTTCTCGGCCAGCTCGACGGCCTGCAACCGCACCTTTTCGGCGCTGATCAGCGTCTCGCACTCCTGCTCAAAGATCACTTGCCGCGCCTCGGCCACGCGCATTTGCCGCCGCACGGTCGACTTGGGCAGCAGCTTGTCGAACATGCCCTGTAGGTCGACCTCCATCTGCTCCATGCCCAGGTTACCCAGCATCATGGGCGACGACTTCTGCTCGATCGACACTTCGACGGTCCGCTCGTCAAGTTCGCCGCCGGCGAGCATCGCGCGCATCTTGTCGCGCGTCCGCTGATAGCGCTCGGGCGAGTCGGGGCCGTCGGGCGTGGTGTCGAAGCTGCGCGGCGGTGGCACCAACAGGTCGAGCAGACGTTCTTCTGCCCGCTGGCGTGCGTCGTCCGCTACGCGGTGGCGTTCCTGTTCGCGGACCAGTGAGATGGCGTGATCGACCAGCTCGCGGACCATGCTCTCGACGTCGCGGCCGTAGTAGCCCACCTCAGTGAATTTCGTGGCCTCGACCTTGATGAACGGGGCGCCGGTCAGCCGAGCCAGGCGCCGGGCGATTTCCGTCTTGCCGACGCCCGTCGGACCGATCATCAGGATGTTTTTAGGCGCGACTTCGCCGCGCATCTCTTCCGGCAATCGCTGGCGCCGCCAGCGATTGCGCAAGGCAATGGCCACGGCCCGCTTGGCCGCGTCTTGTCCGACGATGTGCCGATCCAGCTCGGCGACGATTTCCCGAGGCGTCAGCTCGCGCACGGCAACACCTCGACCGCGATGTTCGTATTCGTGTAGATGTCGATACCCGCGGCAATTTCGAGCGACGCGCGCACGATTTCGTCCGCTGCCATGGGCGCATGCGCCACCAGGGCCCGCGCGGCGGCCATGGCATAGTTGCCGCCCGAGCCGATCCCGAGAATTCCGTCGGTGGGCTGGATCACGTCCCCCGTGCCTGTGACCAGCAGCGTGTGCCGAGCATCGACCACCAGCAAGAGCGCCTCCAAGCGGCGCAAGACTCGATCGGTCCGCCAATCCTTGGCCAACTCCGTGGCCGCCCGCGGCACGTTTCCGGGAAAGTCCTTGAGCCGGGCCTCGAATCGTTCCAACAGCGCAAAGGCATCGGCGCTGCTGCCGGCAAATCCGGTGAGCACCTTGTTATCGGCCAGCCGGCGAATCTTGTTGGCGTCGGCCTTGACGATTGACTGGCCGAGCGTGACCTGGCCGTCGCCGCCCAAAGCGACCTGGCCCTGGTGTCGAACCGTGAGAATCGTCGTCGCTCGGGTGCGCATTGCCGCTCGCTCGGGTGCCGTGTTCTTCGTGCCACATCGCATCGGTCAGTTCGCGTGCCGGCACCGGTACCAATTGACGCGTGCATCTTCGCGAAAGTCGCCCGGCCTCGCCAGGGCCCCCCATCCACGGCCCCGCGTCCTATAATTGCGGCGCGAACCTCATGCCTTTCTTATTTGCGAGTACGACCGGCTTGCAACGGGTCACAACCACCGCCGCGGCGCCTGCTTCGCGGCAGTCCGCCGAGTTCCACATCCCGGCCATGGACTGCCCGGAGGAGCTGGCATTGATCGATCGCGGCTTGCGTCCGGTCGGCGGCATCGAGACTGTCCGCGCAGATTACCTGAACCGGACGTTGACGGTCGATTTCGACGGCGCACTTACCACCCGCGAGGTGCTGGCTGCGAAACTTGCAGCCATCGGCTTTCCTGCCACGGTCGTGGATCTTCAAGTCTTGAACCCGTCGCCCACCGCGCACCCCCTTTGGCGCCGGCGCGCCACGATCGCCTCGGGGTTGCTGCTGTTGATCGCCGCCGCGTTAGTGCCGTTCGGCGAGCCGGCAGTGGCAGTCAGCCATGCCCTGGCCATCGCCGCAGCCGTCGTCGCTGGCATCCCGGTTGCGCGCGCCGGCTGGCGGGCCATCCGGCTGGGGGCGCTCGACATGAACGCCCTGATGACGCTGGCCGCCGCGGGCGCCATCGCGCTGGGCGACTATTTCGAGGCCGCGGCGGCCATGTTTCTTTTCGGCGTGGCGCTTTGGCTGGAGACCTACAGCCTGGATCGCGCACGTTCGGCGGTCCAGTCACTCGTGGCCTATCAGACTCCGGTGGCGCATCGTCGCACCGCGCATGGCTGGGAGGACTGTCCCGCGGCAGAAGTCGCCGTCGGCGAGGAGATTGCCGTCCGGCCGGGCGAACGGCTGCCGCTCGACGGGCAGGTCGTCGCCGGCACATCGAGCGTCAACCAGGCGCCGATTACCGGCGAATCGCTACCGGTCGATGTCGCGCCGGGAAGCTCCGTGTTTGCCGGCTCGTTGAACGGCGAAGGCGCGCTCGAGATTCGCGCCACGCGCGAGGCCCACGACAGCACGCTCGCACATATTTCGCGGCTCGTTTCGCAAGCGCGCGCCGAACGCTCGCCAACCGCGCGGTTTGTCGACAAGTTCGCGCGCATCTACACGCCGGTGGTGATCGCGTTGGCCGTGTTCGTAGCACTGGTTCCCCCGCTGGCGGCCACGTTCATCGCGGACCTCGCGGCGGCGCCCGGTTGGAGCGAATGGCTGCATCGTGGGCTGGTTCTGCTGGTCATCGCCTGCCCTTGCGCATTGGTCATTTCGACGCCCGTCACGCTGGTCTGCGGCCTGAACCGGTCCGCGCGGATGGGCGCGCTGGTCAAGGGCGGCGAACACCTGGAGCGGCTCGCGCGCTTGACGGCCATGGCTTTCGACAAGACCGGAACACTCACCACCGGCGAGCCGTGCGTCGTACACCTGGCCGCGGTGAGCCCCTGCGGCGCAGACGAGGTGTTGCGCGCCGCAGCCGCGCTCGAGCAGCACAGCGAGCATCCGTTGGCCGCCGCGATTGTGCGCGAAGCCCGTCACCGTGGCTTGCCGATCGATGCGGCCGCAGACATGCAGGCCTTTCGCGGACTGGGGATCGCCGGTCGCGTCGCGGGCGCGTCATGGCTGGTGGGCAATCGCCGGCTCCTGGCCGAGCGTGGCATCGAGATCGAACCCGCCGAAGAAGCCACGGCTCGCGGTGCTGCCCAAGCTGCCGACACCAGCGTCGCTGCAGCCACGGAGGTGTACGTCTGCCGCGAAAACCGTCTGGCAGGCATCCTCACCTTGTCCGACGTGGCGCGCGGCGATGCCGCACCGGCCCTGGCCGAATTGCGGCAACTCGGCGTTCGTCACCTCGCCCTGCTTTCGGGCGATCGCGCCGCAGTGGTGCAACGGCTGGCGAACGAGCTGGGAATCGATGAGATCGACGCCGAGCTGCTGCCCGCCGACAAAGTGACGCGCGTCCGTCAACTGGCCCAGACGCATCGCGACCTGGCGATGGTCGGCGACGGCGTCAACGATGCCCCCGCCCTGGCCGCTGCCCCGGTGGGTATTGCGCTCGGAGCGCAGGCCAGCGCGACGGCGCTCGAAACGGCCGACGTCGTGTTGATGACGCCGAGACTGGATAAGTTGCCCGAACTCGTCTGCCTGGCGCGGCAGATGCGGGCCATTCTGCGGCAAAACATCGGTTTCGCCTTGGGCGTCAAGGCGGCCGTGCTGGCGTTGTCGGCCGCGGGGGCCGGTACGATGTGGCTCGCCGTGGCCGCGGACGTCGGCGCAAGCCTGACGGTGATCGGCAACGGCATGCGCCTGCTCCGGCAGCCCGTCAAGCCGGCGCCGGTGTCGCCGCAGTCCTGCGCGCATGACCATTAGCGACTTCGTAACCCAACCGCGCGTACAGGGCGCCGCCTAGCGGCGCAGACCCTGCGGAACAGCGGTTCCGTCCTGTTCCGGCTCGCCGCCCGGCAAGGCGAATGTCAGATGTACCGAGGCGGTCACGCTGATCTGACCAGCGGTGCTGTTGCTCGCGGCCGGTGCCTCCGAGGTCACGTTTTGCATCAGCGCCTGATTCTGATAGCGCGGCCAGCTCCACCAGCCGCCAGAATACTGCTCCTGGATCGCGACGACGTCGCCGAGCTTGACGTTGAGTTCCGCGACGAGCAGTAGCGCCTTTTCCTTGGCTGCGCGAATCGCCTTCTGTCGCGCTTCATCTCGATATTTGCGCAACTCCGTGGTCCGAAACTCCACTCCCTCGAGACGGTTGGCACCGTTTTTCAGCACGCCGACGATCAGGGCGTCGAATTGATTGACCTGCCGGACCCGCACGCGGACAAGCTGGACGACGTTGTAGGCGATCGGATCGACGATCGATGCCAGGAGTTCTCGATCGTTGGGCACATCTGCCCGGTTGCGCTCGCGGTAGACCGGCTCAACAAGCACGAAGTCGGTCCGCACGTCTTGGTCGGCAATGCCGGACGCCTGGAGATATTCGAGCAGCCTGGCGCGACGCTCTTCGAGCATGGTCGTCGCGTCGTCGAGAGCTGCCGCGCGGACTTCGATGCCGGTCGAAATCAGCGCTTCGTCGGGCTGCACGCGGATTTCCGCCTCGCCCGACACCTGGACGTTGCCAGCAAACGCAATCGGGGTCGCAAACAGCAACGCGAACACACAGAGACAAGTTGCAGTCCTCAGCATCGGTTCATGCCTTTGTACGTTGCGGAATCGTACTTTGAGACGTTGCGCACCGCGCGCAGCGACTCCCAGTTGGACGACACGGGCAGCAGAAAAGTTCCCAGACCGCCGGAGTGATCTCCGGCCCGGCGGTATCAACCGTCCAAGGGCGGGGTCGCCAGCGAACCGTCCGGACGCCGCCCCCGGGCCACCCACCAGCGTACGGCCAGTTCTTGCGTCCAACCGGTGGCACACTGGCATGTGGCCAGGGCCAGATCCAATTCGCGGGCATCCGCGTAGCGCTCGCGCGGGTCTTTCGCCAGGCAGCGCCGCACGACTGCCGCGAGATCGGCCGGAACCTGAGGGCACACCGACTCGAGTGCCGGTAAGGGATCCTCGACCTGTGCTCGCATCACGGCCACGGGGTCCGTGCCGCGGTAAGCCGGCCGTCCGGCGAGCAGGAAATAGAGCACGCCCCCCAGGCTGTAGAGGTCGGACCGTATGTCGGGGATCGCTCCGCGAATCACCTCCGGGGCCATGTAGTGCGGCGAGCCGGCGACCTGGCCCGGTCGACCGTTCGGGGCAACCTCTGCCGCGGTCGCCGCGAGCCCGAAGTCGAGCAGCTTGGCCACGTCGTACGCTCCGCCACGCGCCGTGGCGATGATATTGCTCGGCTTGATATCGCGATGGACGAGCCCCAAGCGATGGGCCTCGGCCAGGCCCTGGCAGATCTGCCGGATCAGATGCACGGCCCGGGCCGGCTGGACGGCTCCTTGCTGCTCGACGATCTGCTGCAGGCTCAGGCCGGGCAGGTATTCCATCACGTAGAAGAACGTTCCGTCCTCGCTACAACCGTAATCGAAGATTTCGACGATGTTCCAATGGCTCAATTGGGCCGTGGCGCGAACTTCGCGCTCGAAGCGCGCCAGGGCGCGCGCGTCGTTCGCGCGGGCCGCACGAATCGTCTTGATCGCGCAGGGGCGCTTGAGCATCTGGTGCTCCGCGAGATAGACCTCGCCCATGCCGCCACTGCCGAGCAGCTGGCCCAGGCGGTACTGCCCCAATTGGCGGGCGACGAACACCTCGCGGCGCAGCCGGCCCATCGTGTACGAACTGTAAACGGCCGTTGCATAGCCGACGAGCATGACACCGCTGGCCGGCAACAACGAATCGATCAGCGCCACGCGCCCAAATTCCCGACTATTCACGCTCGCCACGAGCATCATCACGAACGGGATCGCCAGGATCACGCCCAAGACGATCGCCGCGCGCCACCAGGTGTTGGGGATGAACACCCCGTAGATTAGTGCCAACGCAAACCACATCACGATGCTCGCCGCCACCGCCGATTGGACGACCGCCGGGTGCTCCGGGTGCAGGGCCTGGCTGATCAACTGCGACTCGATCAACACGCAAATGCCCGTCGAAGCCCCGAATACGCCCAGTTCGAGGAACCGCAGCGTGACCAGCGACAAGCGGATCGGACTCCACAGGTAGGCTGCGCAAATCGCCAGCACGACCGTGGCGGCTGCGCGATAGGTCGTCACGGCGTTGCTCTCGCCGATTCGCGGTGCGTCAGCCGAGGGCAAGAAATAGGCCGCGCGCAGCGTGTAAAACAAGAAACCGCTGAACATCACAAGCGAGCCAACGCGCAGGCGCTGCAACAGCACCTCCTGCGTCTCGTCGGCCAGTTCGCGCGGCGGACCGTGGACCAGCTCAACCGGCGCCACCGTCGGCTCGGGGGTGTCGAGCGCCGCGACCGGCAGCTCTTCGAGCGTGCGGTCGTCGAATGTTTCGCTCGCCGCGTTCGTCCCCGAGATACTCATGCGCGGTGCCTCGCGCGCGCCGTTACCCGGGCCGCGCCGGACGAAGATTTCATGTCCCCGCAAACCATCATACGTCGGGCCATGATTCCCGGGAAACAGGGCCCGCGCAACCGGCCTGCCGGCGCTTCGAAGCGGTTCGGATCACTTCGTCGAGGGCGTTATAATCGATCCAGGCAATGTCGCATTTCCGTCCTCGTGCCCCCCTGAAGGATTTGGCCCGTGAACGATTCCGTCGGCCAGCAAGGTCTCCCGCGCAGCCCCGAACTGATGTCGCGGGATGATACGGCCCTGATCGTGATCGACGTTCAAGGCAAATTGTCTGGATTGATTCCGGGACATCGGCGGATCATCTGGAATATCCGCCGGCTGATTGACGGGGCCCGGCTGTTCGGCCTACCCGTCGCGGCGACCGAACAGTACCCGCAGGGCCTTGGCCCCACGGTGCCCGAACTGGCGGCACTCGTTGATCCGGCCGCCGCAAAGACCCGGTTCAGCTGCGGCGAATGCGGCGAGCTGTTCGCTGGGCTGCGCGAGCGCAAGGTTTATCGCTACCTGCTCTGCGGCATCGAATCGCACGTTTGTGTCCAGCAGACCGCCCTCGACTTGCTCGCCACTGGACAGCGCGTGTACCTGGCAGTCGACGCTATTGGGGCCCGGCATCGCATCGATCACGACACGGCGCTGCTCCGGCTCGAAGCGTCCGGCGCGACCATGACGACCACCGAGGCGGCCTTGTTCGAGTGGTGCGAGCATGCCCGCGATCCGGCGTTCAAACAATTGAGCAAGCTGATCCAGGAGCAGGCTCCGGAGGAATAACCGTTACGCAGTCCCGAGGTATTGCCGGCGTTCTCGGCGCGTAACCCGCGAGTTTCGTTGCTGTTACGCCCGCCGCGCGATACCATCGCACTGGGTCGACCGACCGGTCGCCCCTGACGCCCTTGGTGCAAGGATCGAACGCCATGCTGACGTTCACCGGACGTGGTGCTGCCCAGACCTGCGACGGCCTCACGCGACGCGACTTTCTTCAAGTCGGCGCGTTGGGTGCGGTGGGTATGTCGCTGCCCAACCTGATGGCGGCCAAGGCCGCCGGTGCGGTTGCGCCGAATCATGACGAACACAGCGTGATCATGATCTTCAATCTCGGCGCACCCAGCCAGATCGACTGCTGGGACATGAAGCCCGACGCGCCGGCCGAGATTCGCGGTCCTTTTCAGCCCGTCTCCACGAATGCCCCGGCGATCCAGATCAGCGAGATCTTTCCCGAGCTGGCGAAACATGCCGACAAGTTCTCCTTGGTTCGCAGTTGCTATCACACCGCGGCGGCCGTGCACGATACCGGGCATCAAATGCTCCAGACGGGCCGGCTATTTACCGGCGGGATCAACACGCCGCATGCGGGGTGCGTGTTGGCCTACTTGCGGGGGCGGCGTACCGATTTGCCGGCTCATGTGCTGCTGCCGGAACCGATGGGCCGGACCGGAGGCAACTTGCCCCACGGGCAGGACGCCGGCTTCCTGGGCAAGGCGCACGATCCGTTCGCCTTGATGGCCGATCCCTCGAAGCCCGATTTCAAGGTGCCCGACCTGTTGCCTCCGCAAGACATTGGCGAAGCGCGCCTGGATCGCCGTCGCAAGATGCGAGCCATCGTCGACGAGACCGTCAAGAACTTCGAGGCCAGCGCCGACGCAAAAGCACTCGACAGCAACTTCGAGGCCGCATACCGGTTGATGACGAGCCCGCAGGCGCGCGAAGCGTTCGATCTGTCGAAAGAGCCCCAGGCGGTCCGCGAGCGCTACGGCATGACCCGTTTCGGGCAATGCTGCCTGCTGGCCCGGCGGTTGATCGAGGCAGGCGTGCGTTTCGTGACGGTCAACACCTTCCTGACCGTGTTCGACGAGATTAGCTGGGACATTCACGGCTCCAAGCCGTTCACGTCGATCGAAGGCATGCGCGACATCGTCGCGCCGATGTACGACCGCGCCTACAGTGCGCTCCTGGAAGATCTCAGCCAGCGCGGCATGCTCGGCAATACGCTGGTGTGCAATTTGCAAGAATTCGGCCGTACGCCGCGCGTCAATCCGGCCGGCGGCCGCGATCACTGGCCGCAATGCTGGACCAGCCAGTTCGCCGGTGGCGGCGTGCAAGGTGGCCGGGTGGTCGGGCGGAGCGATCCCATCGGTGCCGTACCCGCCGAGCGCCCCGTGCAGCCGGGTGAAGTGATCGCCACGATCTTTAACAGCCTGGGGCTCGACCTCGAGACCAAACTACCCGGTCCCCAAGGCCGGCCGTTTCCGCTGGTGGACTACGGCATCAAGCCGATCCACGAACTCTTTTAATCGCCTACGCCTTTTCCAGGCACGGCTATTCCGTTGCGCCCGGCGCCGGGATGAGCGCCGTTCGCGGCACAATCACCGCATCGCCGGGCAGGCGGATATCGATGTCGCGCGGGCCACCGGCGCCGTCGAGCGATGCCCCGCCGGCCACCAGCCGCTTGAGCCGGGCAAGCTTTTCGGCTGCCGCGACTTCGCCGCTGCTGGCGTCGACCGCGTGGCCCCAGACGATCCGCGTACCGCGCGGCGTGAACAGTTCATAGCTGCAACCGGCGAGCGACAGAGTGTTGTCGCCCCGGATCGCCGGCTTGATGGTCTGCAGCCCCAGCAGCGTCCAATCCTCCATCAACACGGCGGCGATCCGAGCGGCACCTTGCACGCGTACATCGGCCCAGACGGCACCCACCGAACCGAGCGACGCATGCGCAATTCCCGAGACGCGCGGATACCGCGATGCTTCGAGCGCGGAAAAGTCCGCACTGGGCAGCAGCACCGCCTCGGCGTCGACGGGATACAAACCACCGGGTACTTCGACCATCGCCACGGGGCGACGATATTCCAACACGACCTGCACGCGGGCGGGATGTTGCTTCGTCACTTGGACGACGCGCGCCACCCAAGGGTGCAGTGAGAAGGCATTGCGGACGCGCACGACGAGCTGTGGGTCGACGAGCGAAATCGGCCGCCCCAGGCCAGCATCGCGAACGACCTCGGCCCGAACGTCCGACTTGATCCAGGCCGGTGGTGCGTTGATCGCGATGTTCTGCGGCAAGAGCCACAGGTTTTGGTTGCCGTGCACGAGCCGTTGAATCTCGGGCCAGGCGCCGACCGTGGCCGCTGCGCCCAGCGCAATCAGCACGCCCAAGACGAGGAACGACCGTCCCGGCCCGATCAGCCAGAAAATCGCTCGGCCGGCGCTGTGCGGTCGAGCTGCCTTGCTACTGCTGCCCTTGGGGTTGCTCATGGGGAAACACCCGCGGCGGCAGTCTCGCGCACCAACCGGTCGCAAAGCCCGGTAAAACTGAGCCCCCAGCGGGCCGCCGCCTTCGGCACCAGGCTGTGATCGGTCATACCGGGCGAGGTATTCACCTCGAGCACCCACAGGCATTCGAACCGATCCAGCATGACGTCGACCCGCACCATTCCGCTTGTGTCGAGCGCGGCGGCAGCGGCGATGGCGGCACGCTCAAGGCGCTCGACCAGCTTGCTCGGCAGTCTGTGATCGAAGCAGTAGCGCGTCTGTGCCGATTCGTACTTCGCGTTGTAATCGAACAGTCCCTCGGGGGCGATGATCTCGAGCACGGGCAGGGCCTGCCGGCCCCAAACGGCGACGGTGAACTCGCGACCGGCGACGTACGGTTCGACGAGTACGAAGTCGTCGAATTCGCCTGCCGTGGCGAGCGCCGAGGCGACTTGTTGCGGCCCGGTGGCCACGGCCACGCCCAGGCTCGAACCTTGTCCATCGGGTTTGAAGATCAACGGATAGCCGAGCGCGGCGACGCTCGCGAGGATATCGGCCGAGCGCTGGCCGCGATGAACCAGCACATAGGGCAGCGTCGGCACCTCGTGCTGGGCAAATCGCTCCTTGCTCGCCGATTTGCTCATGGCCAAGCGCGAGGCCGCAGGGCCGCTGCCAGTGTAGCGCACGCCGAGACGCTCGAGCTGCTGCTGCACAGTGCCATCCTCACCCGTGCCGCCATGCAAGGCGAGGTAGCAGACATCGATCGACGGCCACGGCAGGTCATCGAGCGGTGTCGCGGCCGGGTCGAACTGGCGGACGTCGTGTCCCGCCGCGGCGAGCGCCTTGGCCACGGCCTGGCCGCTGGCCAGACTGACGGAGCGCTCGGCCGAATGGCCGCCGCAGAGGACGGCAACCCGCAGCGAAAGGCCTAGATTGTCGGTCGTCATGCCATCCTCCTTGACGGCTCGAACTCGTGTTTGTTTCAGCCCCAACGCGCACGCGGCACGGCCATCCTGGCGTCCGCGGCTACCAGATTTCGATCTCGGTTTCCAAATCGACGCCCTGCCTCTCGGCGACGCGGCCCTTGATCAGGTCGATCAAGCGCAACACATCGGCCGCCGACGTGCCAGGATCGGCGACAATGAAATTCGCGTGCCGGTCGCTGACCTCGGCCCCCCCGACGCGCGTGCCCTTCAGCCCGGCCTGGTCGATCAACATCCCGGCACTCATGCCGCGTGGATTCTTGAAGATGCAACCGGCACTCTGATGCCCGAGCGGCTGAGCGGCCTTCTTGACGATCCATTGCTGCTGCATGCGGCGCGTCAGTTCCGTGGGTTCGCCCTCTTCGAGCTGAAACCGCGCTTCGAGGATGACCAGCTCGTCGAGGCTGCTTTCGCGATAAGCGAACACCATTTCATCGCGCTGCCGCACGAGAATCTTACCGGCGCGCGTCATCACCGTGGCCTGCGCCGTCCATTGACCGACGTCGCCGCCGCGGCCACCGGCATTGCCGTGCAGGGCGCCGCCCACGGTCCCGGGAATGCCGACGAGCGTTTCCAAGCCTGCCAAGCCCTCGCGCACGGCCACTGAAATGACATGACCGAGCTTGGCCGCGCCGCCGGCCGTGACCACATTGCCCTCGGCGCGTATGGCCGCGAACTGAGGTTCGGACAACTGGATGACCAGACCGGGCACCCCTTCGTCGCGCACCAGCACGTTCGATCCCCCGCCCAGCAGCCGCACGGGCACCCCTGCGTCGCGGCCGTATTCGACCAGCGCGGTGAGTTCTTCGATCGTCCGCGGCCGCGCAAAATACTCGGCCGGCCCGCCGATGCGGAACCAGGTGTGCGGGGCCAAAGGTTCGGCCGGCTGCACGAATTCGCTAAACGCTTTAGGCAAGCTCATCCTGAATCTTTCGTACGTCTCCAGCACCCATCGTCACCAGTACGTCGCCGGGCGACAGTCGCGTCGCCAGCGCCGGGGCGATCTCGCTCAGCTCGCGACAAACCACCGCGTCGCCACCCCGCGCCCAGATGCGCCAGCCCAACTCCGCCGCGATCGATAGGCGTGCGTCGGTTTCCGGTTCGCGGGCACAATACACCGGCGCGACCCAGACGCTGTCGGCATTGTGCAGGCTGCGGGCGAAGTCGTCCAGGAGACGTTCGGTGCGCGACCGCTGATGCGGCTCGAACACGGCAACGATCCGCCGCCCCGGACAGGCCTCGCGAACGGCCGCTAGGGTCGCCGCGACCGCGGTGGGATGATGGGCGTAGTCGTCGATGCGCGTCACGCCGCGCCAGTTGGGCAGCCACTCGAGGCGCCGCTGGACGCCCGGAAAGCCTTCCAGCGCCTCGCGAATCGCCTGGAGCGAGGCACCACTTTCGGCCGCCAATGCCGCCGCTGCCAAGGCGTTTTGCACCTGATGCCTTCCTCGGACCGCCAGCCGAATCGTCGCCTCCGGAGAACCACGATGCAACAGGCGAAAGGTGTAGCGCCCGGCGGCGTGCCGCAAGTCGGCCGCCCACCAGCGTGCCCAGGGCCCTTGTCCGAAAGTCACGAGCCGCGCGCGTGCCGACGCGGCGACGTCGAGCGTCGAGCGGTCGTCGGCGTTGGCGATGACGAGCCCGTCGTGTGGCACCGCGGCCACGAGTTGCGAGAATGCCGCCGCGACGTCGGCCGGCGTTGCATAGCAGTCGACATGGTCCCATTCGACGTTGAGCAGCACAGCGGTTCTGGGACGGAGATGCAGAAAGTTGCGCTGAAACTCGCAGGCTTCGATCATCAGACGGTCGTGTCGGCCCGCGCGCCCGCCCGTGGCGGCGCCCAGGGTTGCTCCGCCGCCCACGACCGTCGGATCGAGACCAGCGTGCGCGAAGATCGCGGCCGCCATGGCGGTCGTCGTCGATTTGCCATGCGTACCGGCGATGGCGGTCGTCGCATGCGTCTCGGACCAGTGGCCGAGCAACTGCGGATAGCTCACGCACGGCACGCCGATTTCTCGCGCGCGGCGGCGCTCGGGGTTGTCGGCGTCGATCGCCGCGCTGTGTACTACAAGATGCGTCGTCGTCGAAATCGCATCGGCCGGATGGCCGGCGACCAATTGCAGTCCGCTGGCCACCAAAGCCTCGAGACCGGCCGGCGCCAGATCCGACCCGGACACGCGCCAGCCGCGACGCAGCAACACGTCGGCCAACGCGCGCATTCCCGAGCCGGCCACGCCGACCAGGTGGGCTTGATGGCAATCCGGCCGCGGCAGCAGCGACCAACGCGGGCTCGACGAACGAGTTAGCAGCGCCATGTCATCCTTGATTCCAGCGCGGACGCCCGCTGCTAGCACGCACGATTCAGCGCGGTGCGCAAGGGCACCGAACGATACGACCCGACGAACGACCGGGTCAAGCGAAGCTGCGCAGACCGCGCGGATTGCAGAGACGCGAACCTAGCCGGCCTTGCGTACCTGCCGGGCCGGCAACAGGTCGTCGACCATTTGGGCGACGTGCCAGGCCGCGTCGGGCCGGGCCAACGACAGCATACCGGCCGCCAGCGTGTCGAGGCGCTCGGGATGCGCCAAGTACGGCGCAAGTGCCGCCGCCAGACGTGTGTCAAGCCGCCCACCACTTTCGCGGGCGTCAATCAATTGTGCCGCGCCCGCGGCGACGAACACGTCGGCGTTGGCGCGCTGGTGATCGTCGGCGGCGTGCGGGTAGGGGACCAACAAGGCGGGAACACCCAAGGCCGCCAGTTCGGCCAGGGTCGAGCCACCGGCGCGGCTGATGACCAGATCGACGTCGCGCAACGCATCGGCCATCGAACCGATGAACGGGACGACCGTCGCGCGAATCGCCAACTTGCCATAAGCGCGAGTCGTCTCGGCCACGTCTTCTTCGCCCGTTTGATGGACGATGCGCCAGCCCTGTGCCGCGGCGCCCGCCTTGTACAAGGCGCGCGGCACGAACTGATTCAGGCTGCGCGCGCCCTGGCTGCCGCCGAGTACGAGCAGGCGCCGTGTGGGCAATTGGCCTTCTTGACGACGCCGCGCCAACCAGGCCGCGCGCTGCACTCCGGCGCGGGCAAAGTCCTCGCGAATCGGGGTGCCTGTGATCCGGACTGGTGCGGCGGGCCAGAATTCACTCTTGGACTGCGGCAACGCCGCGCAGATCACCGTGGCGAATTGCGCCAGCCAGCGCGTCGCGCGCCCCGGCACGGCGTTTTGCTCGAGCAATACCAGGGGCACTCCACGTTGACCTGCTGCCCGGGCGGCGGGCACGCTCCCGTAGCCGCCCAGGCCGATCACGCACCCGACCTGCTCGCGGCGCAAAAAGCGCAAAGCCCGCCGATAGCCGGCCCAGTGATCGGTCACGAAGCGCAAGGTGCCCCAGGCCGAACTCGGCCGCGGGCGACAGGGGAGGGCCAAATAGTCGAATCCCGCGGCGGCGACATGCCGCTTTTCCGCCGGACGACCGGCGCCGGCAAACGTAATGCGTACGTCGGGCCGCATCTGCCGCAGCCGCTCGGCCACGGCGAGACCGGGAAACAGATGCCCCGCGGTCCCGCCGCCGGCGATCACGACGTGCGCGCTTCGGGCGACGCCGCGAGTCGAAGAGAACGGCATGGACAACAGCGTTTGCATGGTTTCCTCGGAACGACCGTCCGCCGGCGGCGCAGGTTCGCGCGGAACAGTCTCGGCGTTCAAATCTTCGTCGCGCGCCATGACGGGCCATCACCTCAGAACTTGTCGCGGCCGCGCGTCCTGCGTGACCCGTTCGACCGCCCGCGAGTCGCTTGGCGCCGCAATCGCATCATCCGCAAAGTTTGCGGGATGAGTACCTGTTTGCCCGCGCAGGGCGGCCGAGGTCAAGGCCGCCAGTCCGCCGACGAGCGCCAAGACAAAAAAACGCCGGACGATCACCGGCTCCTTCCATCCGCCAAATTGAAAGTGATGATGGAGCGGCGCGCAGCGCAACACGCGGCGGCCCGTCAGCTTGTAAACGGTGACCTGCACGAGCACGCTTGCGGCCTCGACGACGAATACCCCGCCCGCCAGAAGCAGCGCCAAGGCTTGCCCCGAGACGAGCGAAGACATTGCTAGCACGGCACCCAAAGCCGCGGCCCCGGCATTGCCCATGAACACCTGAGCCGGGTGCAGGTTGAATCGCAGGAACCCGGCCAAGCCGCCCGCCAAGGCGATCAGCATCACGGCCAGCGCCACGGCCGACTCCGGCGAGCCGCCGATCACTCGTTGCGGCGCAACGGCTACGACGATCGCCAGGATCACCGCGGCCACGAGCCCGCAGCCAGCGGCCAGCCCGTCGAGTCCATCCGTCACATTGACCGCATTCACCATTCCCACGAGCCACACCGTGCCCATGCTCGCCAACACAACCGTCGCCGCTGCGTTTGCAGTTTGCGGCGCCAAGCACAGCCAACCGCAGGCCAAAGGCACCGCGACGGCGAACTGCGCCAGCAATTTGCCGCGCGGCGTGACGCCACGGCCACGGCGAATCTTCAGCACGTCGTCCCAGGCGCCCACCAGTCCGAACGCCACCATCGCCAGCGCGACCAGCAGCACCGCGGGTTCGAACAACCCGCCGACGGCCGCCGTGGCCAAGAGACTGGCGGCGACGAACAGAACACCGCCCAGCGTCGGTGTCCCAGCCTTCGCGCCATGTAGCTCGCGCAAGCGCGGCGAAGCAACGTCGATGCGCTCCGGGCAAAGCCGCCGCAACCAGGCGATGGTCCGCGGCCCGGTCACGAGCACGCACACCAGCGCGATCCAACCGGCAATCGTTGCCAGCAACAGCGTTCCTTGCATCGCAGCTTCCGTTTGGTGAGCCGACAAAATGCCGCGGGCGAGCGGCACCTCGAATGGCGACGCTCGCCCGGCGGCGTGTTCCCTGGGCCCCAGCGGCGGACCCATGTCCGCGCGGGGCCCAGTCTAAGCTCCATCGCGAAGCACTCGCTGGCGGCGGTTGACCCAGAAACCGCAGGGTGCCAACGAGTAAATGCTCCTACCCAGGAGGGAGGGTAGCGTTCGAACTCCCGCAAAGCCGAACGCAAACGATGGAGCTTCAAATGGTCGGTTGCTGAGTCCTTTCGTGTTCGCTGTACGTTCGCGGCTCGATGGCCGAGGTCCCGTTGTCGTTCAGGCCGCCGAGGCCAGCCTCAGCGTCGGCAGAACGGTCGCGCTGCGCCGTGCCCGACCCAGTCGCACATCCATCACCAACAGCGCTTCGCGCAGCCGTTCGACGAGGATCTCGAGACGCATCGCTCGCGAGCCCTTGACGGTCACCCAATCGCCGGGCTGCAAGTCGGCTGTCAGTTCGTAATAGGCTTCGTCGATCGTGGCACATGCGGCACACGATCGATGTGGCAATCCGGCATCGACGGCGCCCGCCGCAACGTCAGCGGCAAACTCGCCGACGGCGATGAGTCGATCGACCCCGCCGCGCGTCACGGCTTCGTGACCCAAGCGACGATGCCAACTCGGCGATTCGGCACCCAGCTCGAGCATGTCGCCGCACACGAAGATGCGGCGTCCGTCGGCAGGCACCTCGCCCAACAGATCGAGCGCCGCCCGCATCGTGCTCGGACTGGCGTTATAGGTGTCGTCGATGACGCGCAGCCCACCGCACCTCAGCACGCGCCCGCGCATCGACGGCGGTTCAAATTCGGCGAGCGATTCGGCCACGCTACCCAGCGGCACGCCCAGGTGACGCGCCACGGCCACGGCCGCCAGCACGCTGCCCAAGTGATGCCGACCCCAGACGGGCACACGAAACACGGTTCCATCGACCGTGAGCCGCAACGCGCCGGCGGTAAAGGCGATATCCGTGGCTCTCAGATCATTGCGCCCGGCACGACCCTGCCACACCGCGGAAATCCGCTCGGGTACCGAGTTGCGACGCAACCGCTCGCAGTCGCCATTCAGCACGGCCAGCCCGCCGGCGGGCAGCGATTCGACCAGTTCCCATTTGGCTCGCGCGATCTCGTCCAGGCCACCAAAGCTCGCGAGGTGCGCTTCGCCGAGCGCCGTGATCACCCCGATTTGTGGGCGGCACAACTCGGCCAGCCGGGCGATCTCGCCGACCGCACTGGCACCCAGCTCGAATACGGCTGCTTGCGGATCGTCGCTCAGCCCCAACATGGCCAGCGGCAAGCCCACGTGATTGTTCCAATTGGCCGGGCTGCGGCACACCTGGTATTTCGGCGCAAGGGCTTGGGCAATCAGTTCCCGCGTGGTCGTCTTGCCGTGACTGCCCGTGACGGCAATCACCGGGCCGGAGAATCGATGGCGGCACCAGGCCGCGAGTCGTCCGAGAGCCGCCAGGGCATCGGGCACTTGCAGCGTCCAATGGCCCGTCGGCGGAGCGACACCTTCACGATCGGCCACGACACCTGCGGCGCCGCGTGCAAACGCCTCTTGAGCAAAACGCGAGCCTTCGTGCTGCGCACCCCGCAAGGCCCAAAACACGTCGCCCGGCTGCACGGCGGCGCTATGCGTGACGACGCGCAGCGGTGCGTGCCATGCCGCCGCCTCGAGCCCGCCCGCGGCCGGACGCAGCTCGCCGCCAACCGCCTCAACCAGTTGTTTCAAACCAATGCTCATCGTTGCGCCTAGGCAGCCTTGTGACGGCCCAATTGTTCTCCCTGCTCGTAGAGCCACTGCCGAACGAACGCGCGGTCATCGAACCGCAGCCGCTCATCCCCGACGACCTGGTAGTCTTCGTGGCCCTTGCCGGCGATCAACACGCAGTCACCAGGCCTGGCCTCGGAGAGCGCCGCAGCGATCGCTTCGCCCCGGTCGAGGATCACCCGGGCCCGCTGCGGCACGCGAAATCCCGCCAGCACTTCGCGGGCAATTTTTTGAGGGTCTTCGTGACGCGGATTGTCACTCGTGACGATGGCCACATGCGCGCCCTGCTCGACGGTCCGCCCCATCAGGGGGCGCTTGCCACGGTCGCGATCGCCGCCGGCCCCGAACACGCAAATCAAGCGACCTTCGACCAGCGGCTGCAGCGCATCGAGACTGTTCCCCAGCGCGTCAGGCGTGTGGGCATAGTCGACAAACACGGCAAACGGCTGACCGCACTCGATCCGTTCCAAGCGGCCGGGCACCTTGTCGACTTCCTCGATGCCGCGCGCGATCGTCGCCAGGTCGATGCCATAGACCGTCGCCAGACCGGCCGCGGCCAGGCAGTTGTAGACGTTGTGCGCACCGATCAACTTGCTGCGGACCGGCACGGTCTCATTGCCGATCGTCAACAAGAAAGTCTGTTCGCTGACGAGTCGCTCGATCGTCATCCCACAGATTTCCGCCGGCCGATGCAGCCCAAACGTCAGCGCCGGGCCAGCGTATTCGCACAGGTAACCTGCGCACACCGCATCGTCCGCGTTGACAACCGCGACGCCGTCGACCGATAGATGATCGAACAACCGCCCCTTGGCGGCACGGTACTCCTCGAGCGAGCCGTGAAAATCGAGATGGTCGTGGCATACATTCGTCACGGCCACGGCGTCGAATTGGATCCCGCTTACGCGATGCTGGGCCAGGGCGTGACTCGACACCTCGACGACGCCATGCGTGCAGCCGTTCGCGGCCATCCGCGCTAGCCATTCGGCCATCGCCGGTGGCGAAGGCGTGGTCAGCTCGGCAGGCCCGATTTCGACGCCGTCGCAGCAGCCCAGCGTGCCGATCAGGCCGCTGGGATATCCGGCCGTATTCAGAATACTGGCCACGAGCAGACTGGTGGTTGTCTTGCCGTTGGTCCCGGTGATCCCGATCACCTTCAACTGCCGACTGGGCTCGCCGGCCAACGTCTGGCAAAGCCGACCGAAAGCCACGCGCGAATCGGGCACGAGACACATCGGCCGTGCAATGCCCGGAATCGGCCGCTCGGCCAGCACCGCTTGGGCGCCGCGGCCGATGGCTTCGAGAGCGTAGTCGTGCCCGTCGCATTGCGTCCCGCGCAGGGCAACGAACAGATCACCGGGGCGACACGATCGCGAATCGGCGGTACAGCTTTGCACCCGCACGTCGTCGGCGCCAAAGAACACCGCCTCGGGCAGGACCTGCCGGAGACTGATCCCGCGCAGCGGTTGCGCACCCCGATCCATGTCGCAAGGCCTCCATGCCTCACGGATAGTCAAGCGGGCAAAGCGTACGAACACAGACCAGGTGCCGCCACCATGAACGGCGCAAGCACCTCAGGCGAACTCCGACGCGAGGGGAGGAGCGGACCGTGCTTGGTGTTCGAGCAGACCCACAAGGGTCTGGGGCTGCTCACACCACCCGCTCCCAGGTCGAAGCTGGGGGCGGATTGTGAGAAGTCGGTGATCTGGCGTCAAGCCGCGTTTTTCGCTTCGTCCGCCTGACGTGATTCTCGCGGTTTTCGCAGCTATCATGCGTCCCACGCCCGGGGCCGGCGGCGGTCGCATCGCCAGGCCGGGCAGCCGACCGCTTTCGCCTCATCGAACGGGTTCGACCATGCTCTCCGCCGCACTCGTGGATCAGTACCGGCAAGATGGCTACACCGTGGCCCGGCAGCTTTTCTCGCCGCCCGAGGTCGCGCGACTTCGAGACGAGGCGCTCGCTTTGTGGGAGCGCTGCGGACAGGGCGCAGCGGCCCAGAATACGAATTTCCTCGGCGTGAAGAAAATGAGCACGGTGCGCGATCCGCAACTGCACTCGGCCTTGTTCACGCGGACGCTCACCGATCCGCGGCTCACCGAAGCGATGGCCGACCTCGTCGGACCCAACGTGCAACTGCACCACTCGAAGATCAACATCAAGACCCGGGAAGATCGGGCCGTGTTTCCCTTGCACCAGGACCAACCGTACTTTCCCCACGCGCGACACAGCGTCTGCACAGTGCTCGTGCACCTGACGACGACCAGTTCGAGCCGCGGCTGCTTTCGCGTCATTCCCGGGATTCGCGAGCCGCTGCCGCACGTCGCCGACGACGGTCACATTCTCGACCCGGTGCAATACCCGCTCGAGCGGGCCCAAGAACTTCCGGCCGAGGCGGGCGATGTGGTGTTCATGAACTACCTGGTCCCTCACGGCAGCAATCTGCACGATGCGGATGAGCCTCGCATGCTGTGGATCATTCAGGTCCGCGCGGCCGAGGACCGGCCCATCGACCAACCGGCCGGGACCGAGCAGCCGACGCCCGCCGGCAACCGGCCGTCGCAGGGAACCATGCTCCGCGGTATCAATCCCGACTTTGCCTGGGCCGCAGCCGGGAATAGTTCGCGGCTGTAATCCGCCGATTTGCGGCAGCCGGCCCGTGCCGGGCGATTCCTGGCGTTGGCCCCATTGCCTACAATTCGCTCTGCACACCCCTTGAAACACGGCACCCCGTCCGGCCGGCGATTGATCGATGGCAGAATCTGATTTCACGATTGAAACCCTGGCCGCATACCTGCGGCTCGATCCGGGGGACGTCGTGCGCATGGCCGAACGGGACCGGCTGCCGGGACGCAAGGTCGGCGGATCGTGGCGATTCGCCCCGGCCGAGATTCACCAGTGGATGGAGCGGCAGATTCATCATTCGACCGACGCCGAATTGATGAACATGGAGACCGTGCTGCAATCGCCTTGGCCCGAGGCGCCGGACGACGCGCAGCCGCTGTTGACGACGCTGCTGGCGCCGGAGGCGATTGCCTTGCCGTTGGCCGCGCGGACACGGGGCGCGGTCATTCGCGGCATGGTCGAGCTGGCCGCGAACACCGGGCATCTCTGGGATCCGGAAAAGATGACGGCCACGGTGCAGCAGCGCGAGGAACTTTATCCAACGGCCCTCGACCAGGGCGTGGCGCTGTTGCATCCCCGGCGACCCATGCCGAGCATTCTGGCCCAGCCGCTGCTCGCCCTCGGCATCACACCCAACGGCATTCCGTTCGGCAATCCGGCCGGACACATGACCGATATTTTCTTCCTCATCTGCTCGACCGACGAGCGCGAGCACCTGCGGACGCTCGCGCGCTTGTGCCGGCTGCTCTGCGAGCCGGATTTCCTCGGAGCGCTGCGCGGGTGCGCCGATCCGCAGGCCGTCCGCCGGCTGCTCGACGAGCGCGAACGCCAGTTGCCCGTTTGACGCGAACCGTCTACCGTGGCCGGCCGCGAAGGGAGTCGTCAGCGTGTCAATGCCCCGTCTGCTGTGGATCGGTTCGGCGCGGCGGGCCGAGTTTCGGCAACCCTGCGCCGGCGTCGCTCGGCGCGCGGCTGCGGTCTTTGTGCCGGGCATCCGCGCCGCCGCGGCGGAGATTGCCGTCGGCGGACCGCCCGACCTGATCGTCTTGGCCCAGGCTCGTCCCAGTCAACACGAACCGGCAGCAATCGAACGACTGCGCCGCCAGGCGCCGGCGGCCCGGTGGATCGTGCTGGGGGGAAGCTGGTGCGAAGGCGAGCTGCGCTCGGGCCGCCCGCTCGCCGGTGCGGCTCGCGTCTACTGGCATCAGTGGCCAATTCAGTGGCCGCGCGATTGCGAGTCGTTCGAGCAAGGTGACGTCCCTGTTTGGGGATTGCCAGCCACGGCGCAAGAGGAAGACCGGCTGCTGGCCGATCTCAATCCAGGAGAGCCGGACAGTCGCCTGCGCATCGCGGTTGCGAGCGCGGATTTCGAAATGCACTCGCTGCTGCGCCGCGCGCTGGCGGGGTATGGCTCAACGGCGGCCGAACTGGATGCCCCCCGGCTCGACGGCGTAGTTTGGGACGCCCGGTCACCCGAAGATTTGCAAGAACTGGCTGAATTGCGACGGCGGGTCCCATCGGTCCCCATCGTGGCGCTGGCTGGGTTTCCCCGCTGGCAAGACGTGCGGTCGTTGCGCGCTCTGGGCGCAGCGGCGATCGTTTCGAAGCCGTTCTTGATCGACGAGTTGCTCTGGCTCCTGGCTCGTCTTGCGCGAGGGGCCACGGCCGGCGCGCAGCCCGCGCACTCACGCGCGACCGCGCGTTAGACGACGGTCCATTGCTCGGTGGGCAACAGCGAGTCGACCAGCGGATCGTCGTCGACATCCATCCGATTCGGCTCGAACCGCACGATCTCGCGTTTCCACTGCGGCTCATGAATCGCCCAGGCGCGGACCCGTCCGCTGCGTTCAGAACATTCGGACTGTTGGCCCGATTCGTGGGCTTGTCGCCAGCAGCATCGTTCATCATCCGACCAAAGGGGCAGGGCTCCCCAAACATTGCTCGACCGCCACGACTGCGCGCCTTGATCGAGCACGGTAATCACCACCGGCGTCGAAAAATCGAGCATCCGCCGCGCGATCAGCTCGTGACTCGCCGTGTTGAATTGCTGCTTGAGCCGTACGAGGTCCCAATCGCAGGCCAGGGCCGCCACGGCTAACCAGTCGGTCGGCAGCAAGAGCCGCCCCGCGAGATGATTGGCCGCGCCCTCGCGCAGCGGCGGTGCCAGCTGGCACGGATCGACATTGAGGCGGGAAAACAGCCCCGCCGACAGGTGTTCGCCAATCTCATGGGCCACGGCAAACTGCCGCCGTTCGCTCCGCGGCTCGGCCCGCAGCAAGATGGCCGACCGAGTCGATTGGTCGCGCCGCGCCAGGCGCACCAGCCGCGCCCGTGCGTTCTGCCGCCGGTCGCAGGCCACGACCATGCCGAGCCGCTGGGCAACGTGCAGGGCGTCGACCGGTGGCCGATCGATCCCCGCCGCGTCGAGCGCCTCGTAGGCCGCCTCGTCCAAGGCTGCCGCATATTCTTCGCCGGAGTACATTGCGCCCCATCCCTGTTCAACTCAGTAGCAGATAGTGAACATATTTACACTAACAAGCTGTCACGCCCTGTCAACAACATTCCGTAGGCATCGCGTCGCTGCGCGGAAGGACGCCGCGCGGCCGCACTCCCTCGTCGATCTGCGCCTTCTCGGATACGATGCAGTCTTTGACGCAACTTTCCGTGTGACTTGAAATTAGCACCCCGTGAAGTCCGCCCCCGCGAAGTCTGCCCCAGGCCACATCAAGGGCACGTACGCCTTTGTCAGCCTCGGCTGTCCAAAAAACCTCGTCGACAGCGAGCGGATGCTCGGACTGTTGCAACTCGACGGCTACCGACTGGTTCCCGAGCCGGACGGGGCCGACTTCGTCGTCGTGAACACTTGCGGTTTCATCGAACGAGCCCGCGAGGAATCGTTTTCCGCCATCCAGGAGATGCTCGCCCTGAAGGCGGAAGGACGCACCCGGGGCGTGATCGTGTCGGGTTGCCTGGCCGAACGCGAGAAAGAGGCCCTGCTCGACCGCTGCCCGCAAATCGACCACCTCGTCGGGGTGTTTGGGCGCGAGCAGGTGACCAAGGTGGCCGACCGGTTGTTGGGCCGGATGACCGAACAGCGGACCGTCTTCAGCCCGGCGCCGAGCACTCCGCTCGATGATCGCAACCGGCTGCGCATCACACCGCGACACCTCGCCTATTTGAAAATCTCCGAGGGATGTGACCGGCTGTGCACCTTTTGCGCGATTCCCAAGATGCGCGGCAAGCATGCCACCAAGCCGATCGAAGCGGTCGTGGCCGAGGCCAGCGAACTGGCAGCCGACGGTGTCCGCGAGCTGAACATCGTCGCGCAGGATACGACCTATTACGGCCTGGATCTGTACGGTCGGCCACGGCTGGTCGACCTGCTCGTCGAGCTCGAAAAAATCGAGGGACTCGACTGGATTCGACTGCTGTACCTGTATCCGATGTATTTCAGCGACGAGTTGATCGCGCACATCGCCGGCAGCCGGAAAATCGTGCCCTATCTCGACATGCCTTTGCAGCATGCCCACGACTCGATGTTGCGGCGGATGGCCCGGCGTGTGACGCGGGCCGAGACCGAAACGTTGCTCGCCAAGCTGCGTGCGGCAATTCCCGGGCTGGTGATGCGCACGACGTTTATCACCGGATTCCCAGGGGAAACCGAGGCCGAGTTTGCCGAACTCATGGAGTTCGTCGAAACCCAGCGATTCGAGCGGGTCGGCGTGTTTACCTACTCGCTCGAGCCCGACACTCCCGCGGCACGGCTTCCCGATCACGTGCCGGAAGAAGTCAAGCAAGAGCGTCGCGACCGTTTGATGGCGATCCAGCAGGAGATCGCCTTCGCGTTCAACGCCGCGCAGCAGGGGCGCAAGCTCGACGTCCTGCTCGATGCACCGGTGCCCGGGGAAAAACGGGCCTACGTCGGGCGGACCTATGCCGACGCTCCCGACATCGACGGCGTCGTTTATGTCACCGGCCGGGGGTTGCGCCCGGGACAATTCGTCGCCTGTGAAATTGTCGGGCACAAAGATTATGATTTAATTGCCGCCGCGGTGGGGCCCGCTCGATAGATCCCCGTCCTCGGCGGCCCCTGGCCTTCGTGGCCGTGGGCACCGATTGCCCGAGGGGACGATTGACCATGTCCGCCGGCACCAAGACCAAACTTCCGGCTACGGTTTTCAACCTGCCCAATCAATTGACGATTGCGCGGCTGGTGTTGTCCGTGGTCTTGTTTGTGCTCCTGAGCTATGGCTTCTACCTGGCCGGGTTCGTGCTGTTCATTCTCGCGGCGTCGACCGACTGGCTCGACGGCTACTTTGCCCGGAAATACGGGCTGGTGACCATGTTGGGGCGGATTCTCGACCCGTTCGTCGACAAGGTGATCATCTGCGGGACGTTCATCTACCTGTCGTCGGCACCGGCCTCGGGCGTGGCGGCATGGATGTCGGTCGTAGTCGTCGGACGCGAGTTGCTGATCACCGCCCTGCGCAGCTTTCTGGAGCAGCGCGGCGCCGATTTTTCGGCACAGTTTTCGGGCAAGCTCAAGATGGTCCTGCAGTGCGTCGCCGCGTCGGTGAGCCTGTTGGCCCTGCACTTGCACTCGCAGGGGACGGTGCCCACCTGGCTCGCCTGGCTGCTCATGGTCAGCGTCTGGGCCGCGGTCGTAGCGACCGTGGCCTCGGGCGTGGCCTATGTGCGCACGGCCATCGGCCTGCTGCGTGCGTGAGATCGCCGCAGGCAAACTCGGCTCGCCGCTGGCCCCGCTGCTGGCCTTGAGAATCGCTGGATGCTAGTCGAACCCTCCTACTTGCTAGCCGTTCTATTCGTGGTCCTGATTGCGGCTAGTCTGGCGACGGTCGCGATCTCGTTCGCGCGAGTGCTCCGCGGTCAGGAACTGATTGCCTACGAACCCCGGCGCGGCGTCCCCTGGGGTGGGGCCGAGTTGCTGCTGCTCGTCTTGGTCTTTTTCACCATCCAGCTTGCCGCCGGCGGCGCGGTTTGGCTGGCGGCGTCGTTGCGTGCGCTCGCCCAGGGCTCCGAGGTGCATCTGGACGACGAGGTGGTGATTCCCGATGTCGACTCGCTGGCCGGCGCCGCCTTGGCCGTAGCGCTGAGCTTGGTGACGTTCTTGATCGGCGTGGTCTTGGTGCGCGCGGTTTCGCGAGCCACGACGACCGACATCGGTTTGACCTTGGCCCGGTTTCCGAGCGACCTGGGCCGCGGCGTGCTCGGTTTTCTCGCGATTGCGGCGCCGGTCTACTTGATTCAACTCCAGCTCACGCAATTCTTCCCCTCGGAGCACCCGCTGGCCAAGCTGTGGCTCGAACAGCAGGACCCGGCGAACATGATGCTGACGATCGCCGTGTTGTTCGTGGCGGCGGTGATCGTCGCGCCCTTGGCCGAAGAATTCCTGTTCCGGTGCCTGCTGCAAGGGTGGCTCGAAAACGTGGCCCTGCGCTACCAACTCGCGGCGACAACGGAACCCGCGCCCGCTGCGGCGCTACCGACCGTTGCGGCGCCATCCGAACCGCCGGCCGGCCGAGCGTCATTGGAGCACGCCCCGGCGTCGGAAAACCCCTCTGAGTCGCCGCAGAGCGACTCTTTGGCGCGGCCCGGCGCGAGCGACCAGATGCCATTGCCCGCGCCGCGTCTCATCGGCGTCTATGCCGCTGCGCCGATCCTGGTGAGCAGTGCGCTCTTCGCAGCGGCGCACTTCAGCCATGGGCCCGATCCGGTACCGCTATTCCTCCTGGCGATGGTGCTCGGATACCTCTACCAGCGCACCCATCGGCTGTGGCCCAGCGTGATCGCGCACGCTTGCCTGAACGCCACGAGCCTGCTGATGTTGCTGCTCCAGTCGAATACCTCGTCCTAGTCGGCGTACCGGCTGGCCCGCGCGCCGCTCCGTTCGTATACTCCACGTCCTTCGTGGACGCCCGTTTCTCCCCCTGAGCAGCTTGCACGCGCATTCCATGGCACACGGCTTCGGCATCATCGGTTGCGGCATGATTTCTCGATTCCACGCGCGCGCCATTCGCGATTGCCGCGGGGCCAAGGTGATCGGCTGCTGCGACGCCGTGCCGGCCGCCGCGGAGAAGCTGGCGGCCGAGATTGGGTGCCAGGCCTTCGCGGACCTCGACGCGCTGCTGGCCGATCCGCGGATCAGCGTGGTCGTGATCGGCACTCCCAGCGGCGCTCACATGGAACCGGCCGTGGCCGCGGCCCGCGCCGGCAAGCATGTGATCGTCGAAAAGCCGCTGGAGATCACCCTCAAGCGATGCGACGCCATCATCAACGCCGCAAGCCGGGCCGGAGTACAGGTCGCCACGATCTTTCCCTCGCGGTTTCACCATTCGAGCATCGAGCTCAAGCGTGCAGTCGACGAAGGCCGCTTTGGCAAGCTCACGCTCGGCGATGCCTACGTCAAATGGTTCCGCCCGCAGTCGTACTATGATAGTGGGGCCTGGCGCGGCACCTGGGAACTCGACGGCGGCGGGGCCCTGATGAACCAGGCCATTCATAGCGTCGATCTGCTCGCGTGGCTGATGGGCCCGGTCGTCGAAATCCGCGCGCAATGTGCGCTGTTGGCCCACGAGCGGATCGCCGTCGAAGACACCGCCGTGGCCACGTTGCGGTTCGACAACGGGGCGCTGGGCACGATCGAGGCGAGCACCGCCGCGTATCCCGGCTATCTCAAGCGGATCGAGCTGCACGGCTCCACAGGTTCGGCAGCGCTCGAGGAGGAAGACCTCGTGCGCTGGGACTTCGCTGCCAAAGGCCGCCGCGATGCCGCCATCAAGCGCGGCATGGAACAGCGCCGCTCCGGTGGGGGCGGTGCCAGCGATCCGGCAGCCATCGGCCATCACGGCCATGCGGCCCTGTTTCGCGATACGCTGGCGGCAATCGATGCCGGCCGCGCCGCGAGCGTCGACGGTCCCGAGGGGCGCCGGGCCGTTGAAATCATCTTGGGCATCTACAAGGCCGCGGAAACCGGGAAGCCAGTCCTGTTGCCGCTCAAGTCCGATCCGCCGCTGGCGGCCCGCAAGCGACGGAAGAAATAGCCGCCGGCCGGGCCATTTCGCGGGAAAGTCGCTCTTCCCCGGTCTTACCGCGGCGCGCGACAATGCCGCACATTGGATCATGCGCCGTACGTTGGATCATGCGGTTCCGGACCTGACAGGCAAGGAGGCCTGTGCGTGTCATTTCGCCCCGTCGATTTCCTCGTTTACCTTTGCATTCGCACGATCGTCTGCGTGCTGCAGGCCATCTCCATCGATGCTTGGGCCGCGGTGGCCCGCCCGCTGGCCTGGATCCTGTCCGATGTGCTGCGTGTTCGCCGGCGCGTGGTGCTCGAGAACCTGACGCAAGCGTTTCCGGAATACTCCGACGCCCAGCGCCGCCTGCTGGCGCGCGCCATGTGGGAACACCTGTTGCTACTGGTGGGCGAGGTCGCGCTTTTGCCCCGCAAGGTGCACGACATCAATTGGCGCGAATTCCTCACGCTGTCGAACCATCGCGCGTTGACGCACATCCTGCTGAGCCGCCGCCCGGTGATCATCGTCACGGGGCACTTCGGCAACTTCGAGGCCGCAGGCTACCTGCTCGGGATCCTGGGGTTCACCTCGCACACCGTGGCCCGCAAGCTCGACAACCCCTACTTGGACCGCTTCGTGAACACCTTTCGCCGCCGCACCGGTCAAAAGATCGTCGCCAAAAAGGGCGGCTACGAGGAGCTGATCGCGGCGATCGACGCGGGCGGGGCGGTGAGCCTGTTGGCCGACCAGCACGCCGGCCAGAAAGGCTGCTGGGTCGATTTTTTCGGCCGCCCGGCCTCGGCCCACAAGGCCATCGCACTGCTGGCCCTCGAACACGAGGCTCCCGTGGCGGTCGCTTCGACGCGCCGGCTCGATCGTCCGATGCGCTTTTGCATGCGACTCGAGGGACTCGCCGACCCGACGCGCGGCGACGCTCACCTGGCCGGCGTTCAGGAACTGACGCAGTGGTATACGCGTCACATCGAGACGATGATTCGCCGCGAGCCAGGGCAGTATTGGTGGCTGCATCGGCGGTGGAAACCGCGGGTCAAACGCGGTAAAGCCGCCGCCGCCGACAAGCAAGCGGCCTGACGTCCGGGGCCGTGTGCGACAACTTGGCCTGCGCAACCGGCTGTGATGCGTTTTTTCGCGCACGCACGGTTCGCAACTCTGGCACTGATCTCTATAATCGCCCGTTTCTGGAACAGCCCCCTGCGGGAACCTGTCGAGGGTCGTGTGTCTTGAGCCAGTGGCTGCGCGTGGCGTCGCTGAGCGATTTGCCAGAGCAAACGGGGTTCGAATGCGTTGCCGGCGACCGCCTGGTGGCCCTATTCCGAATAGGGACCGAGGTGTACGCTTTGGACGGCGTCTGCCCGCACCAGGGCGGCCCCCTGGGTCGCGGCGAATTAGAAGGCTGCGTCGTGACTTGTCCGTGGCACGGTTGGCAGTTCGACGTGCGCAGCGGGCAGCACCAGATCAGCCCCACCATCCGGCAGCCTGCTCTGGAAGTGCGCGTCGAGGGCGACGACGTCTTCGTGCGTCTCGGCCCCGACTAGACCTCCCCGCGGTTGCTTGTTGTCCTTCGTGTCGATCACAGCCTCGCGAGGCGCCGGCGTGATTCAGTACCGTCCCTTTCGCAACACGGATACCCCGGCGATCGTCGACATCTGGCGCGCGCGGGCCGTCGAGCGCGGGCGGGCGCAGGCCATCACGCCGCAGATCTTCGACCAGTTTGTCCTCAGCAAACCCTACTTCGACCGAGAAGGTCTGATCGTCGCCATCGACGGCACCGAGCCGGTCGGCTACGTGCACGCTGGCTTCGGCCCGAACGAGAACGAGACCGGCCTTTCGATCCGCGAGGGCGTGACTTGCATGCTGATGGTCCGGCACGACCATCGCCGGCTGGGGATCGGTTCCGAGCTGCTCGCACGCAGCGAAGCCTACCTGCAGGCCCGCGGTGCTAAGGTGCTGTTCGGCGGCGGCGTGCGGCCGCTGATCCCGTTCTACCTGGGCCTGTATGGCGGCAGCGACCTGCCCGGTGTCATCGATTCCGACGCCGACGCGCAGCGGCTCTACCGCGCGGCGGGCTACATCGAGGTCGGCCGCACGCTGATCTTGCAGCGCGAGCTGCCCGGCTTCCGACCGCCGGTCGATCGCCAGCAGATCCAGATCCGCCGCCAGACGAACCTGCAGACGATCGAGGATCCGCCCACGCGCAGCTGGTGGGACGCCTGCACCTTTGGGAGCTTCGACCGGATGCGGTTCGAGCTGCACGGCCTGACCGGGGGCGCCCCTTTAGCGGCCTGCACCGTTTGGGCGATCGAGCCGCTCGGCTCGAGTTGGGGCGTGCACGCGGCCGGCCTGATCGATCTGACGACCGATCCTGCCCAGCGCCATCAGGGGTATGCGACGGCCCTGGTTTCCGAAACGCTCAAGCACCTGCAGCAATTGCGGTTCGGGCTCGTCGAGGTGCAGATCAGTGAAGGCAACCTCGGCGCGCAAAAGCTCTTCACTAAGCTCGGCTTCGCCGAGATCGAACGCGGCCGCGTGTTCCGCAAGGGGTAGCAGCACTGCGGTCGTTCAGGCCGGCTGATGTGACCCGCCGCGCAGCTCGACCCCCAGTTCGGCAACCGCTTCGCGCGTCGCAACGACCAGTTGGTCGATATCTTCCGGAAAGACGTGCCCGATCGTGCCAATGCGGAACGTGTCGGCATCGCTGACCTTGCCGGGATAGATCACGAACCGCCGCCGCTTCATCGCGTCGTAGAAGGCGTCGAACGAGAACCGCGGATCGGGCGGGTAAAGGAACGAAGTGATGATCGGCGAGCGCAACTCGGCCGGCAGCAGCGGCTGAAAGCCCAGCCGGGTGAGTCCCTCGACCAGCCGGCGATGGTTTTCCACGTACCGGCGGTGCCGCGCCTCGACGCCCCCTTCGGCCGCCAGTTCGGCCAGCGCCTGGGCAAAGGCGCGCACGACGTGCGTTGGCGACGTATAGCGCCATTTGCCCCCCTTGTGCTCCATTTCGAACCACTGGTCGTACAGGTCGAGGCTCAGCGACCGGGCCCAGCCTTTGCTTTGCTCCAAAAGCGCGCGGTCGGCCACGACGAACCCGAACCCGGGCACGCCCTGAATGCACTTGTTTGCCGACGAAACGACGAACTGCGCCCCTACGCTCTGCATCGAGAGCGGAATGCCACCCAGCGAGCTCATCGCGTCGAGAATGAAACGCTTGCCATACTGTGCGCACAGCCGGCCGACTTGGGCCGCGGGGTTCAGCATGCCCGTGCTGGTCTCGCAATGCACCAGGCCGACGTGCGTGATCCGCGGATCGTCGCGCAAGGCGGTTTCCAAGCGCTCCAGGTCGGCCGGTTCGATCTCCGATTGCACCAGCTCGTGGCAGGCGATGTTCAACCGCTTGGCGATCTGCGCCATGCGCTTGCCATAGGCACCGTTGTTGACCACCAGCAGCTTGCCGTCGGGCGGGATGACCGATCCGATCGTCGCTTCGACCGAAAACGTGCCGCTACCTTGCATCAGCACGGCCGTAGCACGGTCTGGATCGTCAGGGCTGGCCAGGCCGACGAGCCGCCGGCGAATGTCCTGAACGATGCCGTTGTAGTCGTCGTCCCAGGTGCAGTAGTCGCGGAGCATCACCTGCTTGACCGTCTTCGACGTCGTCAGCGGTCCCGGCGTGAGCAGCAGGTAGGGGATATCGTCGTCCATCGGCAAGGTCCTTCGTGCAAGCGGGCAAACCGATCGATTCGTAACGGGGCCGCAGTTTGTCAGGATCGCCGCTCGTCAGGGCCGCTCGCCGCGGGCCAACCGGGCCTCGATCTCGGGCAGCAATTCGAGGATCTGCGGCACCGAGTCGATCACGAAGTGGGCCCCGGCCGCCAGCAATCGCGCGCCCACTTCGTCGACGCGTCGCCGCAACTCGGCCGGAGGCAGGGCCAGCGTCTCGGCCTCGCTCAGGCCCAAGTCGTTCCCGGTACGTGTGACCCCCACGGTCCACACCCCCGCATTGCGTCCTTCGCCGACGTCCGGCAGCGTATCGCCCACCTTGACGACGGCCGCCGGCGGGTAGACATCGAGCGTTTGCATGATCTTGAACATACCCCAAGGAGCGGGGCGACCGGCAGGCACGTCGTCGACACACAGGCTGCAATCGGGCCGGTACCCGGCGGCCGCGGCCGCTTCGCGCACCGGATCGGCCGCCTGGCGAAAGTAACCCGTCGTCGCCCCAATCTTGATCCCGCGCTCCTGCAATTGGCCGACGCAGTCGACGACACCCGGGATCATCGTGCTGGCGGCGGTAATGCTGCGTGCCACTTCGGGCGACTGCAACTGGAGGTAGAGCCGCTCGACGTCGTCTTCGGTGAACGCACAGCCATGGCGTTGCGACCAGCGCCGGGCGATTTCGGGCTGGGTACCCAGCGCGCGAATGTGATCCTTCTTGTGCATGCCCATCGGCACTCGGGCCTCGGCCAGCGTGATCTCGACGCCGGCCGCCCCGAACACACCCACGAACGGCCGCACCGGCGCAAAGCAACCGTAGTCGACCGTGGTCCCGGCCCAATCGAACACGATCAGCTTGATCGGTCCGCGGTAGTCGAATTCAGAATTCCCCATCTCGTCCTTTCCCAACAACTCAGGGACGCAAGTAGTCGATCAGCCAAGGATTGATCCGCGCGGATTCCTCGTGCTGCACCCAATGCGTCGCTTCCTCGATCATGCGCAGCTCGCCCGCATCGCACAGCTCGACGCTCGCTTGGGCCATGTCGCGGCCCAGGAATTGGTCCTGTGCCCCCCAGATGATCAGCGTCGGTATGCTGACGCGCATCGACTCGAGCCGGGGCAGGGGATAGCGCACCGCAGCGCGGTACCAGTTGATCATGCCGGTCGCTGCGCCCGGCTGCAGCCAGGCCTCGCGATAGCGCGGCAGGTCGTCGACGGTGAAGGCCCCCGCGCGGCCCGTCTTCTGGATGCCGCGGGCCATCGCCCGGCCCTCGGCGCGCGTCAAGCCGCGCTCGGGCAACCAGGGGAGCTGAAAGAAAAACACGTACCAGCTCTTGCGCAACTGCGCCCAACTCTTACGCAGCGCCCGCGCCATGACGATCGGGTGCGGCACGTTCAGGATCGCGATTTTGCTCAGGCGCTGAGGATGCCGCAGCGCCGCCCACCAGGTGACCGCCGCCCCCCAGTCGTGCCCCACGAGCGCCGGCCGCTGCAAGCCCAGGGCATCGGCCAGGTTGAAGACGTCCGTGGCCAGCGTCTCGACGGTGTAATCGCGCACCCGCGCGGGCTTGTCGCTCAGGTTGTAACCGCGCTGGTCGGGCGCGACGACTCGATAACCGGCCCGCGCCAAGTCGTCGATCTGGTGCCGCCAGGAGTACCAGAACTCGGGGAAGCCATGTAGCAAGATGACGGGCGGTCCCGACGGTGGACCGGCCAGGACGACGTGCAACCGCACGTCGCCGGTCGAGACAAACTCGTGCTGCCAATCATCGCCCTGCGCGGTCACGCAACTCTTGCTCCCGGGGCCAAGAGCGGCAAGTGTAACGAACCGCGGGCAGAGTTGTCGAACGGGGCGAACGGGGTACTGGCTCATTGAGAATGCAGATTCTCGGGCTTCGCATACGGCCGCGCAGTAGAATCGCGGTATGAACAAGGCAGCCCTTGTCCGTTGCCCTGGTTGTGACCTGGTGATTCGTGTCACCAGCGCTATTTGTCCGAACTGCATGCGTTGCCTGGGATGCGGCGCAAGGCGAAATCGGGCCGATCCTCCCTGCCGTTGTGGCCACCCCGACGATCCAGAAGCGCTCGCCAAGTTCGTGCACAAGTTTGGCCTTGCAAACGAAGGCCTGTTGCGCGATCACGAGCACAACCTCGACCCTCATGTCGATCCAGCTCGCATCGGCGCCGCGTCGGTGAAAGAGATGCCCGACTCGGCCGAGCTGGAGGCCGCCTGGGCCGAATGGTCCCAGTACCTCCAGAACGTGGATGATCGAGGAATGTTGCTGATCAGAGCGGCGTTCGAGGCGGGGTGGGAAGCTGTACGCAGCAGCTAACCTTCAGCTCTTTCCATTTCCAGCGGCCCGGCTTGGATGTCGCACGGTAGAACTCATCTGGAAGTGACTTGACCCAAGCAGCCCTGCTTCAAAAGCCCCCAGGCGCGCCCAAGGATTCGATGTGCGCCACCGGCGAACCAGCCGTGGACAATTCAGCGCTTGCCCGACGGCTGCGCCGTGGGTTTCGCCCGTGCCGCATCCTCGGCCAGCTCCTCGGGCGACCACTCTTTCGCGTTGGTGTTGTGTGGACCAAAACGGATCAACAATTTGCTTTCCCCCGCGTGGTGATCGAAATAAATCGAACGCACCACGATCGACGCGAACAGCGTCATCAAGGCGGCCGCCAGCAACGTGAGCCACGCGGTCCGCATGGCAAGTCGCCCCCAATCGGGCGCCGCGCGGCGCGCGACCGTCTGGCCGGCGACGGGCAGGACCAGCGCCAAGAGCGTGCAGATGCAGGCGTGCACGTGAATCACCCCTTCAGTGACCATCCGTTGCGGGTTGAACGGCACCAGCCGCGTCAGGTTGCCGATCACGATCCACCACAAGAACACCACGAACAGCAATTGACCGCGCCCGAGCCAACTGGTTTGCATGAGTGCCACGCGGCGACCGCGGTAATGAGCCAAAAGCGGCACCACCACCGCCAACCCCAGGGCCAGATAGGCCAGATGAAACCAGGTGTATGTCGAAATGCCGTAGATCTCCTCGGGCAAATAGGTCGGCGTTGCCGGGTTGCTGTCGGCGTCGTTCAGCCACGCGGTCCAGAGGTTCTTGCGAATGTTCACGTAGGGAATCACCAGGATCGTAAACAACACGGCTGCCAGCTCTGTCCAACGACGCGTGGGCGGCTCGTCTTCGGCGCGCGGCGCTGTCGTCGATAGCCAGGCCGTGAGCAGTGCGATGCCGATGCCCGAGATGAAGCCGAACGATTGCTCGAGCACGCTGTGCCAGTTGGTGTGATAGCCGCTGGTCATGCCCAGCAGCTTGATGAGCGAGCCTCCGGCGAACCCGAGGCCGCCGAACAATCCGCCGAACAGGCCGCCCCAGGCCACGAGCAGTTGGCCCTGCCGCAGCAGGTAGACGAACATCCCGACCGTCATGCCCAGCGCCCCCGCCCAGCTATCTCCGCGCGGCGGGGTCATCCGTAGTCCGCCGATTTCGACCAGCAGCAACAAGCCCAGCAACCAGCCAAGCCCCATGAACACCACCAGCTCGCTCGCGCGGTCGAACTTGCGGAGCATGAGCAAGCTATAGGTGGCCGCCAGGGTGCCGCCGACCAGGCCGCCCCAGTTGTAGAGTTCGGCATGCGGCAGGCGATACGGCCGGGGCAGCTCGCAGCCCAGCAGTGAAAACAGCAAGTGGCCGACGATGACCCCTACGACCGTAGCGGCCAAGAACTCGCGCGAGCGCCACGCGCCGCGTTGGATCAACGCAAACAAGCAGATCGCGACGAGCGCCAGCACGGCCGAGAACCAATCCGTGTCGTACCAATCGAGCGCGCGATCGTAATGGAACCGCTCAAGGAACTGCCCCCACACGCTCGACGAATCGACCGTCGTGGCGTAGGGGCCGCTGCCCAGCAGCAGCAACAGGTCCTCGACACACCAGGCCGCGAACACGCAGCCGATCGGCACGAACAGCTCGGTCATCCGCTCGCGGCTGAAACCAGCCGGCAGGGCCGTTCCCGCGCCGCCCATCGCCCCCCAGATAAAGCCGATCAAGAACAGCCCGGCAAAGCCGTAGAGCGTCGAGGGAAAGTCGCCCGAGTGCGTGTAGCCGATCACCATCATGTAGGAGATCTGCCCACCAAACGACCAACCCAGGGCGCCAAAACAGGCGAAGTAGGCGATCCGCCGCTGCCAATCGTCGCGGGCCGAAACGAGCACCGCAGCCATGGCAGCCAAGGCGCCGGGAATCATGGCACCGTATTCGTGCCCCCAGTTCCCGCGGACCCCCCAACCAATCGAAAGCGCCTGCGCCACGAGCAGCACGGCAAGAAACCGCTGGCCAGGCACCTGTTGCTTGTCGTTCATGTCGCAGACCCTGCTCACCCAGTCTTCCTAGATCGCCGAGACACCAGTCTCGTTGGCTGAGATGCCGTTGTCGAGCCATGCGCTCGCGAACCGTCGCGCTACGCTGACCTTTGTGGTTGACGGGTAAAAGGTTAGATTCCCTGCGCCGTCCGCCGCCCCGGTACGCTTCGGTCAGGGAGGACCTTAGTGAAACGCCTGTTGGCGCTTATCGAAGCCCCCGAACACGTCTGCTATCGCTATCGAATCGCCGCGTTTTGCGGCGCTCTGGCGGAAGCGGGCTGGGAACTCGAAGCCCAACCGCTCGACGGACGGCTCTGGCACCGGCTCGCCCAACTGCGAGCGGCGCGCCGCTACCACGCCGTCCTGATTCAGCGCAGGCTCTTGCCGCTCAGCCAGTTGTTGCTGCTGCGGAAATCGGCACGGTCACTCATCTACGATTTCGACGACGCAATCTTTCACCGCGACAGCTACTCGCCCAAGGGCACCTGGAGCTGGTCGCGGATGACGCGGTTCTGGTCGACGATCACCGCGGCCGACGCCGTGATCGCGGGCAACACCTACCTGGCCGACCAGGCCGAGTGCATCGTCGCGGCCGAGCGCGTGGTGCGCGTGCCCACCTGCGTGGATCTGAACCTCTATCCGCTGGCCGCGCGGCGTGCTGGAACGGCCGTATCGCTGGTCTGGATCGGCCAGCGGAGCACGTTGCCTTGCCTCGACTGCGCGCGTCCGGCGCTCGAGGCCGTGGCCCACGAATGTCCTGGCATCGAGCTGCGAGTGATCAGTGACGTCTTCCCCCGCTTTGGTGAAATCCAGGTGGTGCAGCGCAAGTGGTCGGCCGCGACCGAAGCGGCCGAGATCGCTTCGGCCGATGTCGGCATCAGTTGGCTGCCAAACGATCCTTGGAGCCGCGGCAAATGCGGCTTGAAGGTCTTGCAATACATGGCTGCCGGATTGCCGGTCGTGGCCAACTCGGTGGGGCCGCATCGCGATATCGTCGTACCCGAGGTGACGGGGTTCTTGTGCGATACGCCGCAACAGTGGGCCGACGCGATTCGCACCCTGGCCCAGGACCCGGTGCTGCGCCGGCAGATGGGCGACGCCGGCCGGGCGCGCGTGGCAGAGCAATTCGACGTGAGCGTGTGGGGCGCGCGATTCGTACGCATCATCGAAGATGCCACCGCCTGGCGCGAGGGGCGACGCACGGACCTGCCGCGCCCGCACTTTTCATCCCACATCGAGGTGCCTGCGTGAAACGCCGCGCGCGCCAATCCCCTGCGGCAACGGCCGTCGCCCGGGCGATCGTCGCGGTGCTGGCCACGGTCCAAGCGGTGGGCTGCGTTAATACGCTGCACGCGCCGTCGATCCTGCCCGCGCGCCATGCGCTGGTCACCGGCCAACTAGTCGTGCACAGCGAAAACCCGCTGCCGGCCAATCACCGGCTGCTGAAGGAATTGACCGATCAGCGCGACCAGCTCAGCCAGCTCTTGACGCTGCCGCGTTCGGACGAACCGATCCACGTTTACCTGTTCGACACTCCACAAGAGTTCTCGCGGTTTCTGGCGCTCGAGTTTCCCGAGTTTCCCGAGCGCCGTGCGTTCTTTATCGAGACCGACACCCAATTAGCGGTTTACGCGCAATGGGGCGACCGAGTGGCCGAAGACTTGCGGCACGAAGTGGCCCACGGCTACCTGCACGCGGTCGTACCGAATATCCCGCTATGGCTCGACGAGGGCTTGGCCGAGTACTTCGAAGTGGCCCGCGGCGCGGGAGGTTTGAATCGGCCCCACGTCGCCGAGCTCTCGGCCGCGCTGGCCGCGGGCCAATGGCGACCGTTCTTGGCGCGGCTCGAATCGATCACGGCCGTCGCCGACATGACGCAACGCTACTATGCCGAGAGCTGGGCCTGGGTCCACCTGATGCTGCACGGCCCGCCGCAATTGCGGCAAGTGCTCTGCGACTATCTACAATCCTTGCGCTCGAGCAACGACCCGGTGCCCTTCGCGCCCCGGCTGGCGGCGGTGCTGCCGCAACCCGAGCCGGTGCTGGTCGAGCACTTGCGCCTGTTGGCGGGCAATGGAACGGCCGCCCCGTAGCTCAGGCCCCCGCCGGCGAGCGCTGGGCGATCAGCGCGTCGAGCTCCTCGCGCAACCGATCGAGAATCTGATCGTACGGAAATGCGCCCAGCTCCTCGGCGCCGCGCTTGAGATTCACGAACTTTGGCCCGCACCACAGGCCCAGGTCGGCGTCGTCCGTTTCACCGGGACCGTTCACCCGGCAGCCCATCACGGCAATCGTCAAGGCGTGATCGCGGGCATACTCGGTCATCGCCTTGACCTGCTGGGCCAACTCGACGAACGCTTCGTTCTCGACCCGCGAGCAACTCGGGCAACTGATGATGTTGAGCGTGCTGAGCCCGTAGTCGACGACCGAGCGGACCCGGCCGGCGGCGATATCGGCCAGAATTTGCCGCCCGGCGGCGATCTCTTCGCGCTTGCGCGGATTGGGCACGGTAAGCGACACACGGATCGTGTCGCCGATGCCGCGGCTGATCAACTGCTCGAACGCGATCCGGGTCTTGATGATTCCATCGGGCGGAATGCCGGCTTCGGTCACGCCCAAGTGCAGCGGTACGTCAGGGCGCTGCGCGGCGAACCGGGTGTTGACCTCGATCACCTTGCGCGGGTCCGAATCCTTGAGCGAGACGACATAGCGCGCAAAACCGATCGAGTCGAGCAGTTCGCAGTGCTCCCAGGCACTTTCCAGCATCGGCGAGATCGAGTCGTCCTCGGCAAATTTCTCGAGCTGGGCTGGATCGACCGACCCGCAATTGACGCCCACGCGTAGCGCGCAGTCGTTGGCCGCCGCCACTTCGGCGATAAACCGCACCTTGTCCTGCCAGGGCTTTTGCCGTTCGTGGTGGTAGAGGTGGCCCGGGTTGTAGCGAATCTTGTCGACGCTCGGCGCGACCACCGCGGCCAGCCGATAATTTTCCTGCAGATCGACCGACAGGTTGGCCGTCGTCTGCCGGCGGATTTCGGCCAGCGCCTCGGCGTCCTTCTGACTGTCGACGGCGATGCGAATCACGTCAGCCCCGGCGTCCTGCAGGTCGTTCACCAGTGCCACGGTCGCCGCGACATCTTGCGTGTGCGTCGCCGTCATGCTCTGGACGGCAATCGGGTGCCCACCGCCCAGGGTAACCGTGCCAACCCGCACCGGCCGGGTGGGATTACGCGTGATTTCCAAGAGATTGCTCCAGCAAGAACTCGCGCTGCGCGCCGGGCCAAATCGAACCGCGAATTGGGCCGCAACCACAGTTTATCGCCTTACCGCGCGTTCGGGGAGCGGGTGGCACCTTGTCCAACTTCTCGCTTGCATACCTGGCCAGCATAGGTATCATTATACCTAGACACGCAAGGCATGTTCGACCGACACGGTCGGCGACCGCTTGCGGATGCAGATCAAGAAGGGACCCAGGCTCGTGAACGCCGACTTGCTCCGTGGTGCATTAGAGACGGTCGTCCTCGAAGTCATCGCCGAGGGGCGCACCTACGGCTATGAGATCGCCAAGGCCATCGAACGGCGCAGTGCCGGCGCCTTACTCACCCAGGAGGGTACGCTGTACCCCGCCTTGCATCGCCTGGAAAAACGCGGGCTGCTGGCCGCGAATTGGCGCGACTCGCCCGAAGGCCGGCCGCGAAAGTATTACCAGCTGACCGCACAGGGGCGGAAGGAACTCGAAGCGGGGCGCAAAGAGTGGTCCGCATTCACGGCCGCCGTCAATCGCATCCTGGGTTTGGCGTATGTCGGATGATGCGAGGCCCACAGTTCCCGACTCGGAAGTAACCGTTGGCGAACCCGGCAACGTGCGGGCTCGGATTGCCGCCGAGCTGGCCGATCATCTGGCGCTGGCGACCGCCGCCGCGCAGCAAAGCGGCGCGACCGATCCCGAGGATGCGGCCCGGCGACAGTTCGGCAATTTCACTTGGGTTACCTGGCAATGTTGGTGGATCAACGCTGGAGGGCAAATCATGCTACGCGCCGCATTGTTCATTGTGATGGTTGCGACCACGTCCGTGTTGTGCCTGTTATCGATGCAGATGTCGCGAGTCACCAGCGACCTGTCGGCACTGGCCGCCGCACAACGCGAAATCCTGGCTGCCCAGAACGACCAGAGCCAGCGCGAAATCACCGGCCGGCTTTACCTCGGCAGTCCGGACCAACCAGCGGTCGGGACGGGGGTGGAAATCAGGGCTTTGCCTTCGCTCGAAGTCTTTGCCAATTTGACAACGGACCAGGAAGGACGCTTTTGCAGCGGAATCTTGCCGCCGGGCACTTATGCCGTACTTGCGCCGCTGATTGGCACCGGCAATCCTGAGGTCGTGGGAAATCAGGGCGCCTTCCCTGGGTGGCAGCGTATGCGGCCAATCTTCAACGTCCAAAGCGCGCCGATCACCTTACCCACATTGCACCACGCGATCGAAATGGACGTCGAACTCCTTGGCGGCCAGCTTGAGATTGAACTTTCACGCGATGTACCGCTCGACGTCGGAAACGCCGTGAAAGTCCCCATCGTCTGGGACCTGCAAGTGATTCCACTCGATCTATGGGCGTTGCCCTGGTCGCCGAACTTGGCAACGCAACCGCCTGCGTTCCCCGCAATGGGCCCGTCCATAGCACTGGGCTTCTCGAGGCACGCAGCGGTTCACGAGCTCGACACGGACCGGATTTTGAGATTCGGTTCAGAAACGCTCGCCTGGCCGTCGGGACGCTATTTTGTGATCGCGCGGCTGACCATTGTGCCCGAGGGTGGTTCTGGCGGCGGCCTTGGGGGCGGGGGTGGCGGCTCGTTTCTCGAACCAAGCGATTCGCTGTTGTTCCGCCTCTGGAAATTCCGTCTCAACGAGCAAAGCCAGCGGCGCTACGAACCCCCGCGGCCGAAGCCCAACGAACAGGTCGTTCATCTGGTGCCGAAGAAGATCGTGCGACTGTCGATTGCGACGCCGCGAGAGTATTTGGATCGCGTGACGAGAATCGTCGACAAAGAGAACCCCAGCGACGAAGAGCTGAAGTCGGTCGCCTGGTCCGATCCGCTGCCCTTGGTCGAGATTCCCTGAGCGGCCTGTTTGTCGACGACCTAGCGGGCAAACAGGGCCGTAACCGCTGCCTGAGACATCTGCTTGTCCGAATGTCCGGCTCCACGCACGGTCCGCTTCTGCCAATGAAAGTCGGCGTCGAGCGCGGCCGCGCGCTGCCGGGCCCGTTCAAAGAAAAACTGGCCCCGCTCGAAGCGATGCTGACCCTGCCGGTCGGCCTCGGCCGTTTTGCGCAGATTGGGGTCGTCGCGATCGGTGTCCGCGTCGCCTAACAGCAAGACGAAGTCGCGTGCAAAGCCTTGCCTGAGCGTCTCGTCGCTCGCGGTCGTGCCATCTAGACCGTAGGGAAATGCACCGGCTTCGGGGAGCGTGTAATAACCGGGATTCGCGGCGATCGCCCGCTTGAAGCGCGCCTGAGGCAAAAACATGACCAGCCGCTGCACCACCTGGCCACCGGCCGAATGTCCATACAAGTAGTATTGCTCAGAGCGGTTTCCGGCCGCCTCGCGAACGTAATCGAACAGGTGCTCGATGGCCGTAAAGGTCCACTTTGTCGGGTCAATTGCGCGGCCCTGGTCGTCGAACATGTTGCCGCGCTGATACGCCTCGTCCGAGTACGCTTGCTCGGAGAACTCGGGAACAATCAGCAAGAATCGCTGGGCCTCGGCGTGTCGCACCCATTGATCGCGATACTCCCGGCCGTTTCGGCGCATGCCATGCATGACAAACACGATGGCCGATTTGGGCTTGAGGGCCCGGGGAGCATGCGTCCACACAACGATCGGCTTGTCGGCATTCCCTAGCCGATCGACAAACTGAAAACTGGCCGAGCCGAGTGCAATCCGATCGCTTGCCAGGCTGCGCGTGACAGCCAGCAGAACGATGAGGGCAATCAACGTCGAGATCGCTTTGCGCAGCTTCATTTCGCTTCGTTGACGTAACGCATGTATGAACTCGAAGACGCGGCTCCAGCGCGAGCACCGCTTCAATCACCATCCAGCGCTCGCAACAGACCTTCGAGAAAGAAGAATTCGCCCCACATCACCGATTCGTCGACGCCCAGGCCCTTGGCGGTGTGATATACGCCGTGTCGCAGGCTGCCTTCCCAGCCGGGCACTCCCGCGGCCAGATATTCGCTGCCGGTGAGGGCATCGAGCATGCGCAAGGCCGTCGTTCGATAGGGCTCGGCACGCTCCTCGCTCGACGAGTGCCCGGCCAGATGCAACAGTCCGCTGGCGGCGATGGCGGCGGCCGAGCTGTCCTTTTGCGGTCCCCAGGGCAACGGCGCCGAGAGGTCGGCGTCAAAATCCCAGTAGGGCACGCCATCGGCCGGCAGCCGCGCCAGCCAGAACGCGGCGTTGCGCTCGGCCACCTCGCGCCATTCGTCGTTGCCCGTCAGCGCATAGCACTGGCTATAACCGTAGAGCGACCAGGCCAGTCCCCGGGCCCAGCGGCTGTCGCCGCGTAGCCCCTGGTGCGTCGATTCACCCAGGAATGCGCCCGACTCGAGATCGAACAGCCCCTCGTGCGCCGTCGAACCATCGGCCCTGACGATCCGGTCGCGCGTCGTGCGGCAATGCGCTTCGGCCACGCGCAGCAACTCGGCATCGCCCGTTGCCTGGGCCCCGTAAAAGATCAGCGGCACGTTCATCATGATGTCGATGAACAACGACTGCGGACCGATAAAGCTGCAGAGATACTGTCCGCGCTCGCGAAATCGCAGCGCCAGCGTGCGCGCGGCGGTCAGCAACACTGCCTGCAACCGTGGATCGCCGGTCCGCTCGTACCAGGGGCGATAGGTGTTCAAGAACACGAAGCCCAGATCGTGCACGGCGCGGTCGTGCTGCCGCGGTTCGAGCAGGCGCGAGTAGCGCTCTGCCCGTTGGCGCCAGACCTCGTCGCCCGTGTGGCGTTCGAGCTGCCACATGGCGCCGGCCAGGAAGCCGCCCGTCCAGTCGGTCCACAACTCGCCGGCGTGATGCCACCGGCCGGCGGTCGTATAGGCCGGGAAATAGTCGGGCCAGCGGCGCACGGTTGCGTCGAATTGCGCAGCGGCGAAGTCGACGGCCCGGCAGTAACTTGCGCGCTGCGCGGCGGTAAGAAGAAGCGGCATTTCGAGACCCATCGACAACCTGGCCCGTCGAATGAATGCAACTGCACGGGCAATGTAGCCGACCGCCTGCCGCGCCGGCCAGCGTGCGCGATTACAATGCGGCGATGTACGAGCCCAAGCTGCATGTCGTGCTCCACCAGCCGGAAATTCCTCACAACACCGGCAGCGTCGGCCGTACGTGCGTTGCCGTCGGTGCGAAGCTGTGGCTCGTGCGCCCGTTGGGTTTCCGGGTCGACGATTACTACCTGCGCCGAGCCGGGCTCGACTACTGGGAGCACCTGGTCTGGGAGGTGGTCGACGACTGGGCCGCGCTCGTCGAACGGTTGGGCCCGCCGGACCGGTATTGGTACCTGACCAAGACCGGCCAGGTGCCCTATGCCGGAGCCCGTTTCCAGCGCGACGACGTGTTCGTGTTCGGCTCCGAATCGAGCGGCTTGCCGCGCGAATTGCTCGACGCACACCCCAAGCGCTGCCTGCGGATTCCCGTGCGGGCTCAGGTACGCAGCCTGAACCTGTCGAACGCGGCCGCGGTGATCCTCTACGAAGCGGTGCGCCAGCACGGCTGGTCGCTCGACTGACAGCGAATTGCGCCAACCCGATCTGCCCGGGCTGCGTAGAATCCGTTTATGAACCAAAATCTTCGCACGGCGCCAATCGAGCCCGAACTTGTCGACGGCGAACCCATGTTCGACCACGGCGACGACGATCTGCGGCGCGCCGAGTTCGTTGCCTATTGGAGCGATAGCGCATTCGAGATCCCAGGCTTGGGGGTCCGCTTCGGTCTCGACCCGCTGTTGGGCCTGATCCCTGGCCTGGGCGACGTGCTGACCACGGTGGCGGCGCTCTACATCCTGCAGGTTGCTGCGCAGCGCGGCGTGCCCCGTGTAACGATTCTGCGCATGGTCGCCAACACGGCCGTCGATTTGTTGGGCGGCGCAGTACCGCTGGCTGGCGACCTGTTCGACGTCGGCTGGAAGTCGAATCAGAAAAACGTGCGGTTGCTGCGTCGCCATCTCACGGCGTCGCCCCGCGAACTGAAACGGGCGCGGCGTCGCGACTGGCTGATCGTCGGCGCGGCAGCCGCCGTGGTCCTGATGGCCCTCGTCGGGTCGCTGGCCTTGACGGTCTGGCTGATCACGGCGTTGGTCGGTGCGATCAGCGGCAGCTAGCCCTAAGCGCCGCATCGCCCCGTCGTCATATCAGCCGCACACCGCGCCGCACGACGACCGGAGAGCCTTCGGCCAAGAACGCCGAAACGGGCGGCCGTTCCAGCCAGGCGGCGAACGGTTGTCCGTATTCGTCGGCCGCGTCAATCTCGCACCGAGGCTGCTCAATCGGCAGCACACGCCACGGCGGGTGCTCGACGCGATACTCCATGGTTCCGCCGTCACGTTGACGGGCATAGCCCCAGTAGTGTTCGGCGATGAACTCGGCCTGACTGCCCGGTAGGAGCGGAGCCGGACCACCCGCAACGACCGCTGCCAGGCGACTGACGCGCGATCCTTGCCGCCAGTTATAGGCCACGGTGCTGCCGGGCTTCGGCAATCCGTCGCGCAGCGCCAACTCGTGACCCATCGGGCGAGCCACGTAGTTCTCGTTGTAAATCAGCCGGGCGACGGCGGCGATGGCCCACCTGGGAACGATTTCCTTGACGAAGACGACGCCCCGACGCCAGCCCTCGGGTCCCTGGCGGCGCACATAAAACCGCAGATTGACCTCGTCAAAATGGCGGTGGAACGGGATCGGCAGCCCGCGGACGATCGTGTCGAGAAACCGAAACGCCACCAGGCTGACGTACGTCCGGCCCTCCCAGGTGTCGATCTCGGTGCCGCGCGGCGCCCAAGCCGTGAGCGCCTCGACGGGCGCCTCGAAATTGAGCATCAGCAGCCACTGCCAACGGGCCGTCAGAAAGGGCCGCTGGTTCGTCGCCCGATCGTTCGTCGTTTGGGGTACGGCAGCCGCGTACGTCATCGTCGAACACCCCCGATTGCCGTTATGCTAACGACCGCGCCCGGAAAATTCGATCCCGCACTCGTCAAACCACTTTGCCATGAAGATTCCCGCGAAGACGCTGAAATTGTTCGCCATCGAACTGCTGAAAGCCGGGGGACTCGGTTCGGACGAGGCCCGCGCCGTGGCGACGAGCCTGGTCGACGCCAATCTTCGCGGACACGATTCGCACGGCGTGATGCGCATCCCGTATTACCTCGACCAGGTGGCCAAGGGGGAGATCAGTCCAGCAGCGCGGCTGAGCGTCGTCCGCGAAAGCGCCGCGACGCTGGTGGCCGACGGCAACTGGGGTTTCGGCCAAGTCCTGGCCCACGAGCTCACCGAGCGACTCGTCGCCAAGGCCCGCTCGGTCGGCGTGGGAGTGGGCACCATGATCCACTCAGGCCACGTTGGACGTCTCGGCGAGTGGTGCGAACTGGCGACCGAGTTCGGCATGTTGGCGATGATGATGGTCAATACCCACGGTGCCACGCGGCGCGTGGCGCCGCCCGGCGGCAAATCTCCGCGCCTGGGCACCAATCCGCTGGCCTTCGCGGTGCCGCATGGCGACGAACCGCTGGTGCTCGACTTTGGCACCAGCGCCACGGCCGAGGGCAAGGTGCGCGTCAAGCGCATTGCCGGCCAGTCGTGTCCCGAGGGCTGGCTGCTCGACAGCGAAGGACGACCAACGGTCGAGCCCAGCTCGCTCTACGGCGATCCGCCCGGTTCGATTCGGCCGATGGGAGGTGATCAGCCGTTCAAGGGCTTTGGCCTGGGAGTGATGGTCGAGATCTTCTCGGGCGCTCTCTCCGGCGGGCTGTGTGCCCGCGAGGTGCCGGAAACACAACTCGGCAACTGCGTGTTCATGCTCGTGGCTGATCCCGGCCATTTCGGCGGCAGCGAGCATTTTGCCCACGAGGTGGGCGGCTTGTTGACGTTTATTCGCGGCTGTCCACGGATCGATGGCGTCGATCGCATTACGCTGGCCGGCGATCCCGAGCGCGCCGTGCTCGCCGAGCGAACCCGTTCGGGAGTTCCTTTCGACGACGGCAACTGGCAACAGTTGGTCGACCTGGCCGGGCGACTGAAAGTTGCCGCGCCGGCCGGCGCCTGACGTACCCCTTGTGGCCGCCACTTGCTTCGCCTCTGGCGGGCTGCCAAGTTGTTGGGGTCGTGATCGCGCCTGAACAGGCGCCCACATTCTGCCCGCGCACCTGGAAGATTTGATCATGGGTAGGCTCAAACAATTCTGCGCTGCGTCGTTGTGCCTGGGGCTGCTGACTGCATCGGCGTCTGCCGACCCGCTGCCGCTGGTAACCGGGGTGGAATGGCAACCGCTGTCCGCGCAGATCAAACGCGTCGCCCAGGCCCTCGAACTGGCAGGCGCGCCGCTGTCGGCCGAACAACAGGCCGCGCTCGACAAGGCCCTGGCGGCCGTCGATTCGCCCGAGGCTGTCGCCGGCGTGCAGGCCGTGCTCGATCCGCTGTGCCTGGCTGGCGTCAACGTAAACCCCGAAAGCCGCGTAAAAGTGGCCCGGGGCGAGGCCGCCGCCGACCTGATGCAAAACGGCTGGCGCGTGTTCCTGATCAAAGTCAACAACGAGGCCGGCGTTACGGCCGAGCTGCGCTGCACGAGCCCCAACGCTGCCAAGCTGCACCAGCGATCGACCGGCGAAGCGGAGCCGCAGGTTACCGTCACGCCGCAAGACGCGGCCGATCGGTGGCTCGAAATCTCGATGACGGACAAGCAGCCGCTCAACAAGACGCTCTCAGGCCTGAAACTCGAATACCGCATCCTCGAACTGTACAGCCGCGACGTCGGCCGGCGCGAGGCAAAGCTGGCCTTCGACGTGGGGCAGGGGACCCAGGATCTCGGGTTCCGCAACGAGATCAACGTGTTGTTTCAATGCACTCCAGCCGTCGAGGTGGTGCTCGACGTGATCGATGACGACGGTACGCCTACGACCGGGCAGTTCGTGATCCGCGACGCCCAGGGGCGGATCTACCCGGCCATGACGCGGCGCATGGCCCCCGACTTCTTCTTCCATCAGCAGATCTATCGCGCCAGCGGCGAGTCGGTCGCGCTGCCGCCGGGTAAATACGAATTCACGTTCTCGCGCGGCCCCGAATATTTGATCGAAAAACGCCAGGTCGACGTGCCCGACACGGTGTCGCACAAGGAGACCTTTCGGCTGAAGCGCTGGATCAAGCTGGCCGACTACGGCTGGCGCTCGGGCGACCATCATGTTCACGCGGCAGGTTGTGCGCACTACGAATCGCCGACCGAAGGCGTGCAGCCGATCGACATGATGCGGCACATCGTCGGCGAAGACCTGAACGTGGGTTGCGTACTCTCCTGGGGGCCATGTTGGTACTACCAGAAGCAGTTCTTCGAAGGCAAGGTGCACCGGCTCTCGACCGATCGCTACTTGATGCGGTACGACGTCGAGGTCTCGGGCTTTCCGAGCTCGCACTGCGGACATCTTTGCCTGTTACGGCTGACCGAGGACGATTACCCCGGCACGTCGAGGATCGAAGAGTGGCCCAGTTGGGACTTGCCCGTCTTGCAATGGGGACAGAAGCAAGGCGGAGTGGTCGGTTTCTCGCACAGCGGCTGGGGACTGTCGGTCGACGACGACAAACTGCCCAGCTTTGAGATGCCTCCCTTCGACGGCATCGGCGCCAACGAGTTTGTCATCGACGTCGTGCACGGGGCCTGCGACTTCATCTCGGCGGTCGACACGCCGATCGTCTGGGAACTCAGCATCTGGTATCACACGCTCAACTGCGGCTACACCACGCGGATCAGCGGCGAGACCGATTTTCCCTGCATCTACGGCGAACGCGTGGGGCTAGGGCGCGCCTACGTCAAGCTGCCCGAAGGCGGGCCGCTGGATTACGACGCCTGGGTGCACGGGCTGCGCGACGGGCGCAGCTATTGCTGCGACGGCCTGAGCCACTTGTTCGACTTCCAGGTCAACGGACTCGGCGTCGGAGAGCCCGGCGTCGAGGGCCGGCCTAGCGTGCTGGGAGTCAAGTCGGGAGAGCCGCTGAAGGTCAAGGTGCGCTCGGCCGCGCAGTTGGCCACTGAGCCCCGCGAAGACATCCGCAAGAAGCCGCTCAGCCAACAGCCCTACTGGCACGTCGAACGGGCGCGCGTCGGGACGACGCGCAAGGTGCCGGTCGAATTGATCGTCAACGGTACGTCGGTCGAAACGCGCGAGATCGAGGCCGACGGCAGCGTGCAAGACCTCGAGTTCGACTACCGGCCCACCCAATCGAGTTGGGTCGCAGTCCGCGTGTTTCCCTCGTCGCATACCAATCCGATTTTTGTCGAGGTCGATGGCCGGCCGATCCGCGCCAGCCGCCGCAGCGCCCAGTGGTGCCTGGACGGTGTTGACGTGTGCTGGAAGGCCAAGGTCGACAAGATTCGCGACACGGAACGCGATGCGGCCGGTGCCGCGTTCGACGTGGCCCGGCAGGCGTATCGCAAGATCCTAGGGGAATGTCAGACCGACTGATCCGGCTTGAAGCGGCGCCGGTGGCGTACGGCCGCCTGGCGAATTCAGCGCCGCCTCAGGAACAAGGCCACGAGCACCGCGCCGGCCGCGGCCAGCACTAGTCCACCGGGCTCCGGCACCACGACCACGTCGAAGGTGGCCGTCACCGGGTAATGGTCCGACGGCCATTTGCCGTTGAAACTCGTGCGGATGATCGACGCGCTCGTCGCGGTGAAATCGTCGGAATGCAGGATAAAGTCGATCCGGCTGCCCGACGTACCGCCTTGAAAGTCGTGGAACGTCCGCTCTTGGGATCCGGTCGTGGGAAACACGTCGCGGTAGCTATCGTACAACTGAAACTCGGCCGGCGCATTCAAGCCCCGGATCTCGTTGTAGGCCGTCGTCGCTTGCGTCGTGTTGAAATCGCCCAGCACTAGCACCGGCAGCTCGCCCGCCAGGCCCGGAATCCGATCGCGAATCAGCGCGGCCGATTGATTGCGGGCCGATGAGCTGGCATTGTCCCAGTGCGTGTTGAGGATGAAATACGACTGGCCCGTGGTCGCATCGCGCAGCTTGACCCACGAGGCGATTCGCGGCACGCCGCCGACAAGAAACGAGGTGCCTGGCACCTCGGGCGTCGCGCTCAGCCAGAACGAACCCGAGTCGAGCAGCGTGAAACGCTCGTGGCGAAAAAAGATGCCGGCATATTCGCCGTCCTCGACGCCGTCGTTCCGCCCCACGCCGTAAAAGTCGTACTCCGGCAGCCCCGTTTGCAGATCGGTGATCTGCCAGACATACGGCTCCTGCACGCCAAGCACGTCGGGCAGGAAGTTGCGAATCACCTGGACGGCCCGATCCTTGCGCGGCGCTTGCCCGTTGTACCAGCCATTCGTGCCGAACAGGCCATCAATATCGGCCGCATAGCGGACGTTGAACGACATCGTGCTCAGCGAGGCCGTTGCGGCCGGGGCGAGCGTGCCCTGGCTCAACGGCAGCACCGCCAGGATCAGGGCCCATCGGGCCACGCGCGAATTGCCGGTCGGCCTCACTTGCGGCATTCCGGCCGCCGGACCACGCCGGCTGCGTTCGCCGGGGGTGTAACCGGGCTGGGCAACCCTGCATCGAACGCTTGTCATGCAAACCTCACCGGCAACAATTTCCCCCACGGACGAACGATGCGTATTGTAATTCTCGCCATCGCCGCCGGGTTGACCCTGTTCGCTTTTTGGGGTCAAGCGACCACTCCTCCGACCGCAAACAACGCCTCCATTGGACCTTCAGGAGAGAAGACCATGCCACCGACCGCGGAAAACATGCCCGACCGTGTTTCCAAGAGCGATGCGCAGTGGCGGGCCGAGCTGACGCCCGAACAATACCACGTCACGCGGCGCAAGGGCACCGAACGGGCCTTTACCGGCGACTACTGGAATGAAAAGACGCCCGGCGTCTACACCTGCGTCTGCTGCGGGCAGCCGCTGTTCAGCTCCGAGGCCAAGTTCGACTCGGGCACGGGGTGGCCCAGCTTCTGGCAACCGGTCGACGGCGCGGCCGTGGCGACCAAGTCCGATCGCAGTTTTTTCATGACGCGCACCGAGGTGTTGTGCAGCCGCTGCGACGCGCACTTGGGCCACGTCTTCGACGACGGCCCCCAGCCGACCGGCATGCGGTTCTGCATGAACTCGGCCGCCCTGAAGCTGAAGCCGAAGCACGACGCGCCGCCTGCGAAGTAATCGCTGGCGGCAAATTGCCTGCCAGCGTCCAGTACCCGCGCTACTGCGGTCGCCCCACGGCGGTCGAGTAGATCGGCAAGTGGCGGTAGTACACCTCGAGAATGTAGGTCGACAAGCAGGTCGTATAGAGGCGCCCGCCTTGATATCCCCAGCGGTCGGCCTCAGGCTGCGTGGGATGCCAGGAGCCGGCCTCGGGGCCGTTCTGCATCTGCTTGTCGACTAGCAAGTCGCGCATCACGGGATTCCAGTCCTGCCAGGCGTCGCCCTCCATGTGATGCAGCACCTGCGTGGCGTAATACCAGTAGTAAACGTTGCGTTCTTTCCAGGAGGGCAGGTTTTCAGGCAACAGCAGAAATTCGACGCCGCGTTGCAGCCGTTCGTCGCTCCGATCCCAACCGAGGTACTGCCGGCACAACAGACCCTCGGCCGTCATCACCTCGCTCGGCGTGCCGCCGGGTGTATAGCTGTATCGGCTGCCTTTCTCCTTGGAGACCGAGTTGAGAAAGTCCTCGACCTTGAGAAGCGCATCCGAGGGGACTTCGATGCCGCCCATCCGGGCACTTTGCAGGGCCATCACGACCCAGCCGGTGACGGAGAGATCGCTGTCCTGCCCGGGCAGATAGCGCCAGCCGCCTTTGCCGGGGTCCTGATTGGTGAGCAGATAGCGGACGGCGCGCTCTGCCACGAGCCGCAACTGTGATTCTTGCGTCATGGCGTAGAGTTCGCAGATCGCGATCGTCGCCTGTCCTTGGGTGTAAAAGCGGTTGTTCTGGGGTGCATCGCTCTGCTCGAAGAAGCTGCCACGATCGTCCTGCATCGCGATCAGCGCTTCGACGGCCTTGGCCATCACCCGGCGGTAGCTGCCGTCTTTGACGTGCGTGTGCCCTGCGCCTTGAAAGGCCAACATGGCCATGGCAGTCGCGGCGGCGACGTTCTCGAAGCCGCCCCCGTCCTCGTAGGGCCCCTTCAGGCTCCAGGTGCCATTGTCGCGCTGCTGCTTCGCCAGCCATTTGAGCGCCGCGCCGACCGCGCCCTCGCTACGGCCCGTGCCGCCGTAAGCCTTGAGAAGCACCTCTTTGCTGCCGGCCTGGCGTCCGTCGAGCGCGTTGCCGATGGCCGGCGCACCGATGTCGCTCGATGCGTACATCCCGTCGATGCTGACATCGAGATTGGGCGGCGCGGAGAACGGATCGTCGACCTCCGGCAGCGGCGACAGGGCAATGATCTCTTCCGGCGCGGTTTCGTCGCCGAGCCCTTGGGCCGAATCGTCGTCGAGTTGTTCGCCTTGCCGGTCCGCGACGACTTCGAGCTTGACCTCAGCCGGCCGATGCGGCGGAAACATCATCCACAGGCCGGCGGCAATCAACACCAGCATGTGGACCACCATGCTGATCAGCCAAGGTGGCGCCTGGCGCACGGCAACCGTCGTCAGGTCCTCGGACGACTCCCCGCTCCGTCGGTGCGGACTGGCCCCGTGCGCATTGCCCGTCGGCGCGGCTAGCCCCCCGACATTCGCTGGGCGCACGGTCGCCTGGGGTACGGGGGCTCGCCCGCCTAATGCGTCGTTCGGCGATGCACTCGCCATCTGGCCGCTCCAACCGCCGGTCGCGCCACCGGCAAAGTCGACACCTGCGCGCCAAACGGCCTTGCACCCGATTGCGACTCGGCGCGCAAAGCCACACCCTAATGCTGGCTCAAGAAACGTGCCAACAGGGCCTGCTCCATCCCCTGCGGCGGCCCGCGCAGAGTCCTGTTGGTGGAATCGTATCGGTCAGGCACGAGGGGGCCAAGCAGGACCGCACGCCGCTAGCCGCAGGGGGGCGTACCAGCCGCCTGCGGGCAGCACCCGGGCGCACCCGATGACGATGGGCCGTCCGGGCGTTAGGTTACACCTTGTGTTGTAATCCCCAGCGGCTCCCATCAGTAAGCAGCGTGCCATGACCATCTCCGAAGTAATCCTGCCCGAATTCGATCTCGAGATGCCGCGTACCCGGCGCATTCTTTCCTGCCTGCCGACGGATCGGTTCGACCACTGCGTGCATGATGGTTTGCATACGCTCGGCTGGAACGCCAACCACATTGTCAGCTGCCTCGGCTGGACGCCGATGATTCTGGAACAGCCCGAATTCGACGCGGAGCCGGTCGGCGGCCCGAAGTATCAGGTTCCGTCGCTGACTACGGTCGAGGAAATCCTCGCGGCGTTCGACGTCAATGCGGCCAAAGCCCGCGCGGGGATTGCCCAAGCCACGGATGCCGTGATGGCCGAACCGTGGTCGTTGAAGGTGGCTGGTCAGACGCTGTTCACTGTCTCGAAGGGCGAGTGCTTGCGCACGTGGGTGCTCAATCACTTGGTTCATCACCGAGCGATCCTTTCGGTCTATCTGCGGATGAGCGGCCTCGAGCACAAGGGGCCGTATGACATGTAATGCCTGCCAGCAGCGCCGGCAGGCGGCCATGGAATTTCCTGTTCATGGCCCTCGACGTTGGTCACCGATCGAGTACAATAAGGTTCTAACATGACGCGGGGTGGAGCAGTCCGGTAGCTCGCGAGGCTCATAACCTCGAGGTCGCAGGTTCGAATCCTGTCCCCGCAACTGTTCGCTCGACACGGCCAAGGCCCAACGCCTTGGCCGTGTTTGTTGCTGCGCCAAGCAGTTACTTCACGCGCCGGATGCCGTCTGGGCGACCGCGCCGGGCAGTAGTGGTGCCGTGGCACAATTGCTACGATAACCGCACCCAAATCCCGCGAACCCGTAAGGAGACAGTGCGCGATGAATCTTTTTCGTTGGGTGCTCGTGGCGTCGGTCGTGGCCACGATGCTTCAGGCCAATTCCCCACTTGCCGCGAAGGATCCCATGCTACCCCGCTGCTATTTCGACATTACGGCAGATGGTCAACCGTTGGGCCGGATCGTGATGGAACTCCGTTCCGACGTCGTGCCGAAGACGGCCGAAAACTTCCGGGCCCTGTGCACCGGTGAAAAAGGCTTTGGCTTCAAGGGCAGCGCCTTTCACCGCGTGATTCCCGAATTCATGTGTCAGGGCGGCGACTTTACCCGCGGCGACGGCACCGGCGGCAAGTCGATCTACGGCGCCAAGTTCGCCGATGAAAACTTCACCCTCAAACACACCGGACCCGGCGTATTGAGCATGGCCAATGCCGGTCCCAATACGAACGGTTCGCAGTTCTTCCTCTGCACCATCGCCACCCCCTGGCTCGACGGCAAGCACGTCGTTTTCGGCAGCGTGGTCGAAGGCCTGGACGTCGTGAAGAAGATCGAAGGCCTGGGGTCGCGCTCGGGTGCCACGCGTGCCAAGATCGTGATTGCCGATTGCGGAGAGCTGAAGCCCGCGGATCAATGACCCGGGCACGCAATCGAAGTGAATGCAACCGGGCCGGCTCTCGCGCGGATGCGAGAGCCGGCCCGTAGCGTTGAGCGAACGCGGTACCGCCGAATTCAACGGCCCCGCCGGTTTCAATTGTCGCTGTTGTTTCGACGGGCACGGCCACCCGGGCGCCCAAATCCTTGACCGCCACCGAATCCCGGCCGGCGCATCTCGCCCTTGAACGGCTCGCCGACCAGCGACTTCCACGATTCTTGCTGCGGTTCGGTGAGCACCGCCAGCAACCGCTCACCGGTTTGCTTGCGTAGCTCTTCGGCCTTAGCGCGCATGCCTTCGCGGTTGCCTTCTCCGCCACCTTCAAAGAGCTTCCGCATCGCGGCGCGTGACTCCTCTTCGATTTCGGCGATCTTCTGCTGTTGCTCGTCTGTCAGCGCGAGCGCCTGGGCAACTTCGGGGTCGCTGAAGGCCTGCGGGCCTTGCTGTTGCCAACCGATTTGCTTGATCCGCTTGAGCTGGTCGCCCGACAGCAACTGAGCGAGCATGTCGTTCGTTTTTTTCCGCATGTCCTCGAATGCCGCCCGGCGTTCTTCCTGACTCAGCTCGCGCGATTCCTCGAAGGCCTCGCGCTGTTCGTCCAAGAGTTCGGTGAGCTTGTCGAGCTGTTCCTGGGCCAGGTTCAGCTCTTTTCGCACGGACTCCTGCATCAACAGCATGACCGGCCCCCCGAATCGCGGCCCGCCAAACCCACGGTCGCCGCCCCCGCGGCGTGGCCCGCCTGGGCCGTCCTGGGCGAACCCCACCAACGGCACCGACGCGATCAGAGCCACGGCCACCAGCGCGTTCCGAAACCAGCGCATAACCACCCTCCCGTCGTTCAAGATTGAGCGGCCAAACGGGGCCGCGGGCTAGATCTCTCCGACAATCTAACCCCGGGGAAGCGGCTACGGTATCGAGCGAGTCGCCGTAGCTGCTCAGGCCGGCGCAATCTCGGCCGGTTGGGGACTGCCCGGCTTCTCGGCGACGAGCATGATTTGCCGGGCAAAGTCGATGCCCAGCAGCCGGAACAGCCAGCCAAACAGATACCGCCGCGCGAGCTTGCGATGCACGGGGTCGTGATAGATTCTCACGATCCGCACTGGTTCGAGCCCTGCCAGCGTCACGAGCGACGCCAGCTCGTCGTAACACAACGGCGTGCGATGGGTCGCATCGCGCAAGTAGGCGGGCGGGTAGAACGTATTCGGCGTGCTCAGCACCAACTGCCCCCCGGGAGCGAGCAACTCGGCCACGCGCGCCAGCCAGGGCCGCAGCTCGTCGAGCGACAAATGCTCGACCACTTCCAGGGCCACGATCCGCTCGTATGGCCCGGGCACATCGGCCAGCTCGCGATAATCGTGCGGCAGGGCCGTATCGATGTCGAGCGACTCGTACTGCACGCTGATTCCACGGCTGGCCAGTTTCTGGACCAGTCCGCGGTCGCCCGCGCCGATCTCAAGCATCCGCGTGCGCGGATTGCAGCCAGCTTGCACCACGTCGAGCACCCGGCGAACGATGGGGAGCGCGAAGATATTGGCCCCGAACCGATCGGCCGCGGCGCGGCGGGCCGCATAGAGCTTCGACCAGGAGACATCCTGCCTGGCTGTCCGGTGGGGCGCCTCGTAGCGGTGTTGCGTTTCGCTGAGCGTCGTCATCCTTGACCTCGCTTTCTGAAAACCGCCTGCTCAGTCGCCGGGAAAGGGGACCGGTTCGCCGCTCAGCTCGCTGAGCGCGTTGCGCGCGGCGCGCTGTTCGGCTTCCTTCTTGTTCCGGCCCCAGGCCGGATGATAGCGATTTCGCCCGATCTGGGCCGATACCTTGAAGCACTTGCTGTGGTCGGGGCCCTTCTCGTCGAGGAGCGAGTAGGTGGGCGTCGTTCCGTACTCGCGCTGGGCAATTTGCTGCAACAGCGACTTGTAGTTGCCGCCGTGATCGCCGCCGGCCGCGGCCTCGATCTCCGGACCGACATGACGCAGCAAGAACTCGCGAACCGCAGCTTCCCCGCCGTCGAGATACACCGCCGCCACGAGTGACTCAAAGACGTCGGCCAGCAGCGAGGGCGGCACGCTGGGGTGCGTTGTCATGCCCTTGCCCAGGATCAAGAATTCGGCCATGCCCAAATGCTGGCTGATCTTGGCGCACGTCTGGCGGCTGACCACGACCGACTTGACCCGGGTCAGATCTCCTTCGAGATAGTCGGGGTATTGCCGGTACAAGAACTCGCAGACGATCGCCCCGAGAATTGCGTCGCCGAGGAACTCGAGCCGCTCGTTCGACGCCAACCGGTGCTGGGCTCCCGAGGCGTGCGTCAGCGCAGCGCGCAACAGCGTACGGTTGCGGAACACGTAGCCGATGCGCTGCTCGCAGCTTTCCAGCGGGTCGGCGGCGGTTGTCGATTCTTCGCGTTGATTCATGCGGGGTTGCGCCGGTCGACGGTGGCGTCGGCCAACGCGTTCGAGAGAAAGCCTGTTGAGCGCAACCCTAGCTGCCACAGCAGGTTTTGTCAACGCGGACGGTTCCGCACGCCGGGGCCATGGGCCTCGCGGCGCAAGATTCTCAATCGCCCTTGGCAAGACGTTCACCCTGCCTGGAAACTACCCCCATAGAACCGCACTTGGGCGGGCTGCGTAGTTCGGAACATTGAATCCGCCCCCATTTCCTCGTCGCGGCCATGAATTCAGCGGCCGCACAAGTGTGTAGACAAAGGAGGTTGAGATGACTGATCGACTTGCAAACCGCGCGCGACGCGCGGCGACTTACGCGGCGCTGGCCGTCCTGCTGGCCACCCCCGCGTTCGCACCGCCCACGGTGCGTGCACAAGAAATCGACCCGGAGACCGCCCGGCAACATGCCCGGGCACTGTCTCAAGCGTTTCGCGACGCGGCCAAGCTGGCCACGCCTTCGGTCGTGAAGATCGAATCGAAAACCAAGGCCAAACGCGTCAATCGCGCAGAGCGCGAGAACCCGTTCAAAGGCACGCCGTTCGAAGATTTCTTCAACGATCGGTTCGGGGACGGGATGCAAACTCCGCCACGCGCCGGCGTCGGCTCGGGCGTGATCATCGACGCCAGCGGCCTCATTCTGACTAACAATCACGTCGTCGAAGGCGCTGACGAGCTGCTCGTGCATCTCGCCGATGGCCGCGAGTTCAAGGCCACGGACGTGCGCACCGATCCGCGCACCGATCTGGCCATCATCCGTATTCAGGCCGAGGGATCGCTGCCCGTCGCCAAGCTCGGTGACTCGGACAAGCTGTTCACCGGCGACTGGGTGATCGCCATCGGCAATCCGTTCGAGCTTGAACAAACGGTCAGCGCAGGGATCATCAGCGGGCAGGGCCGTGAGCTGGGCTCGATCGAACGCACCCGGTTTCTGCAGACCGACGCCGCCATCAATCCGGGCAATTCCGGCGGTCCGCTGGTCAACCTCGACGGCGAGGTCATCGGCATCAACACGGCGATTGCCAGCAGCAGCGGCGGGAACATGGGCGTCGGCTTCGCGATTCCCGTGAACCTGGCCAAACGCGTCGCACGCCAACTGATCGACAAGGGCACGGTTGAACGCGCCTACCTGGGCATCGGCATCGGCGAATTGACCACCGAGCTGGCCGAACAACTGGGCGTCGATCGCGGCCATGGCGTCGTGGTCGCCCAAGTGTTTCCCGACACGCCGGCGGCCGAAGCCGGGGTCCAGGAAGGCGACGTCGTATTGACGTTTGCCGGCCACCCGGTGAGCAAGCCGAGCGAATTGCAAGAATTCGTGGAAAGCTCGCCGATCGACTCGACGCAGAAGCTCGAGTTGTTGCGCAACGGCAATCACCAGACCGTGGAGGTGGTCGTCAAGGCGCTGCCCAAGCAGTTCGGTCGCGGTAGCGTCGAAGAGGAATCGGCGGCGCCGGACGAAGAACATGCCCCTGGCCGCGCGGATGAGTTGGGCATCACGGTCGAAAACCTTTCGCCCGAGGTCGCTCAACAACTCGACTTGCCCAACACCAAGGGCGTGGTGATTACCGAAGTCGACCCGGCGAGCGCGGCAGCCGAAACCGGTCTGCGACCGGGCATGGCCGTTCTGCGCGTCGGGAAGAAGCCGGTGTCGAGCGTCGAGGAGTTCATGGCGCTGGTGAAGTCGGAGGCAACCGCCGACGGCGTGCTGCTGCTGGTCCGCACCAGCCAGGGAAACCGGTTCGTCGTGCTGAAGCACTAGCCGCGACAATCGTTTCCACCCGCGGATTCGACAAAGGGAGCCTGCCCGGCCGACGCTGTCATCGGCCGGGCAGGTGTTTTTTTGGGCTATTTTTCGCTTTCCTGCCGCCGCACGGCCCCGCTTGACCGGCCCTTGGGACGGTCGAACAATGGCCAGCGGACGCACGTCGCCGCGCTGAGCTTGCCTGCAACCTTTATCGTGCGTCCTCGATGGGAGGCCAGACTCCAAGCGGGGTCACTCAAACCGGGGCCCATCCAGCCGGGGTCAGCAAGCCACAAGGTGCACTCCGCCCATGAGCAAGATACCGCGGCTGGCTATAGGGGCCTTTGGCGAAGGTGTCATGGGAACCGTCGAGCCTGCGGCGACGCGTTACATCACTTGGGCCTTGGCCGACCTGCTGTCGCGGTCGTCCCACCTTCCCACCCGGCGCCAGGTGCAGCTCTTCCGGGGCGATGACCGCCCCGCCGGCGACCGTGCGGCGCGTGCCGCCGCCGGATTGCAATCTCGGCAACTGGACAGTTGGACCATGTCGGCCGGCACCTGTCGCGAGCTGTTTCTGCTGGGGTGCCACGGCAAGGAAATCGCACTCGTCGAAGGCACCTACGGTGCTCGTTCCGAGGTGCCAAGCGACCTGAACCAGTTGGCCGATTGGCTACAGATGCCGCGACTGGTCGTGCTCGACTCGCGTTGCCTGAGCGATTGCCGCCTGCCCCGTCGGCCCCGCGCGGTGGATGCCGTGCTGCTCGACCACGTGCCCAGCCGCAGTGCGTTTTGTGCCCTGGCGACGACGCTCGAAGCCGTCTGGGGTGTGCCGGTCGTCGGCGGGCTCGAAGCGAACCCTCGCGTCCGCGAGGTTCTCGATCATGCCACGCCTGGCAGCACGCCCTGGCGCGAGGCATTACGCGCAGTGGCCGCGCAGCTCGCGATGTGGACCGACTTGGAACGCCTGGAACGTCTTGCCGCCAGCGCCGTGCCCTTCGACGAGCCGCTCGCCGTTGCGAAGGAAAACCTGCCCAAACTGCGCCTGGCCGTGGCCTGGGACGACGCCTTTAACGGTCCCACGCCAGACTTCATCGAGATGCTCGAGAGCAAAGGTGCCGAGGTGCGCGATTTTTCGCCGCTGCGCGACGAGGCCTTGCCCGGCGAGTGCGATCTCGTGTATCTCGGCTGCGGGCGCGTCGACGAGCATGCAGCCGAATTGGCCGCCAATACCTGCATGCTGTTGGCCTTGCGGCAACATGCCTGGCACGGTCGCCGCGTGCTGGCCGATGGTGACGGTCTGGCGTATGCATGCTCCAGCCTGATCGACGCCAAGCACCGGCATCACACGCTCACGGGGTTGTTATCGGCGACGGCGCGCCGGCAGGGCCCACACCGCGTCGCGCCGGTGCAAACGCAATTGGCCGGCGACTGCTGGCTCGCGCCGGCCGGGACCTGGCTGCGCGGCTATCGCTGTTGTCACTGGACCCTCGATCACGAGCCTGCGTCGCGCGCCGGATTGGACGCGACGCGCGAGATTCTCGTGTCCCGGCGGACCATCGCCACGCAATTGCGCGTGCACTATGCGGCTCGTCCCGATCTCATGCGGGCGATCTTTGCGCCACGTCCGGGGACGATGATCGCCGCGGCCGCCGTGTGAAGCCGCCGAGCGAAATCGGACGGCTTTGACAGTTTTGGCACGGCCAAGCATACTCAGCGTTTGCGCTGCGGCGCCCTGCTCCGGGCCACGCACTCCCGCTGCTTTTCTTCGGGGTGACGGACGCTCACCGTTGCCGCTTGGCTCGCCCGGTCATGACCAACACGCTGTACCTGCCCGAACTTCGCGAAATGCTCGCCGAGCACAATACGGCCGAGCTGCAGGAGTTCTGTACGGCGTTGCACCCTGCGCGGACGGCCGAGTTCATGGAGGGCCTCGACCCGCTCGAGGCCTGGGAAGTCTTGCGGCATGCCGAGCCCCACGTACGGGTCGAAATCTTCGGCTACTTCGATCAGGAACGGCAGGTCGCCATTTTCGAAACGGCCGACCGCCACGAGGTGGCCGCGCTGATTGCCCACATGCCGACCGACGAGCGCGTCGACATTCTCGCCCACACCGAAGAGGGCGTCGTCGAACAGTTGCTCGATCTGCTGCCGGCGGACGACCGCCGCAACATCTTGCGCCTGCGTTCCTACCCCGACGGCACGGCCGGTGCCGTGATGACCACCGATTTCGCGCGGCTGGCCGAAGAGTGGACCGTCGACGAAGCGCTCGCGCGCCTGCGTCAATTGGCCGAAGAGCTGGAAACCGTCTACTACCTCTACGTCGTCGACGGCTCCGATCATCTGCGCGGGCTGGTTTCGCTGCGCCAGCTAGTCTTGGCCAGGCCGCAAACCAAGATTGCCGACATCATGCAGCGCGAGGCGGTGTCGGTCCGCGTGACCGACGACCAGGAAGAAGTGGCGCGGCAACTGGCCAAGTTCGACTTTCTGGCGATCCCGGTGATCGACCGCGAGAACCGCCTGGTCGGGATCGTCACGCACGACGACGTGATCGACGTCGTCCGGGAAGAGGCCACCGAGGACGCCCACCGCATCGCCGGCGTCGAGCCGCTCGATTTCGGTTACCTCGAAACCTCGGTCGCCTCGCTCACCTGGAAGCGGGGTACCTGGCTGGCCACCCTGTTCTGCATGGCCCTGATCACGACGTATGCGCTCAGCCAGTACGAAGAGGTCATCGCCAAGGTCACCTGGCTATTTTTCTTCGTGCCGCTGATCAATGGCAGCGGCGGCAATACGGGGAACCAGTCGGCCACGCTGATCATCACGGCCCTGGCCACGGGCGACGTTCATCTGCGCGACTGGCTGAAGGTCGTGCTGCGCGAGTTGCGCGTCGGCGCGCTGCTGGGCGCGGGATTGGGACTGCTGGGATTTGTCGTGGCCAATTTTGTCGCGCCGAGCGCCTGGGACGCCGCCGTCGTTGGATTGGCGCTGTTCCTGGTCGTGTTCCTCGGCGCGATCGCCGGCACGCTCTTGCCGCTCGGTTTTCGCTATCTGGGCCTGGACCCCGCGTTGATGAGCAATCCGGCGGTCGCCTGCTTAATCGACCTGATGGGGGTGCTCGTCTACATGACGGTGGCGATTGCCGTTCTGGGCATCTAGCGCCAGATCAAACGTCGAGCACGGGTTCGCCGACGTAGAGCTGCAGCACCTGGCTTTGGACCTTGATCGCTCGAATGAGCACCCACACCTGGTCCATGGTGAATTTTTCGGGATCCGAGCTGGCCAACTGTTCGAGCTCTTCGGTCATCGCGGCGTGCTGGTCGGTAGCCGCCTGCAGCCGGATACCCATTTCCTGCCAGGCTTTGGCCAGGTTCGAATCTTCCGTCAGCTTTTCCAGGTTGTCGACGTAGTTGGACAACAGCAGGCACAGCCGCGCCACATCGCGCGGCAAAGCTCCGGGCTGCATCTCTTCGATCTTGGCGGCTAAGTCGTGACAGGTGATCATGGCGCAGGCTCTCGAAAGGCGTAGATGCAAAGTCTGGGTGCGAACCAAGCAGCACGGAACCGTGTCGGGTGCGTCAAGTAGCCCCCTGGACTGCTCCGCCTCGGCCGTGCGAAAGGCTCCGCGGTCCGCACCGGCTCGACAGACAACACCGCGAACGCGGCGAGCACGAGCACGAACCAGCCTTCCGTTCGTGGCGGCGACCAGGCCAAAAGACGAGTCAGGCCCTCGCCGCCGCGACTACAAAACTTTAGCTCAAGTTTTTGCGCGGACCGTCGACGGGCCTGCCCTGCGACCTTCGCGCCCGGTAAAACATTCGTGGTCGGCCGCAAACTTGGAACAACCGCTTTTTTCGGAGCAACCCGCCCATGGCCCTGTTGGGTGTGAACATCGATCACGTGGCGACCGTCCGCCAGGCACGGCGCACCAATGAGCCCGATCCGGTTTGGGCAGCGTCGCTGGCCGAGCTGGGCGGCGCCGACGGGATTACGCTGCACCTGCGCGAGGACCGTCGCCACATCCAGGAACGGGACCTGCGCATCGTGCGCGAGACGGCCACCGTGCCGCTGAATCTCGAATTGGCCTGTGACGAAGAAGTGCTCGCCCTGGCGTGCCGATATCTGCCACACCAGGCCACGCTAGTGCCCGAGCGCCGCGAAGAAGTGACCACCGAAGGCGGACTCGACGTGGCCGGCCAGAAACAGCGCGTCGCTGCCGCGGCAGCGCGGCTGCGCGACGTGGGGATCGAAGTCAGCCTGTTCATCGATCCTGATCCGCGCCAGATCGAGGCCTCGGCCGCCCTCGGCGTCCAAGCCGTCGAGTTGCACACGGGCCGCTATGCCGAGGCCAAGACCCCGCGCGAAGTGGCTGCCGAATTGGGCCACCTGCGAGAAGCCGCCGCGCTCGTCCAACAGACCGGCCTGACTCTCCATGCCGGCCACGGGCTGACCTACCGCAATGTTCGCCCGGTGGCCCAACTGCCCAACGTCTGCGAATTGAACATCGGTCACTCGATCATCGCCCGTGCGATCATGGTTGGCCTGAACGAGGCCGTCCGCGAGATGAAACGTTTGATTTCGTAGGGCGGCTCGACGTGCCCTGGCTCGTCAAACCCTACGCGAACCCCAAAAAAGCCGCTAAGATGCTCGCCAGTGAGGTTGCCCAACAAGAGATCGGATGCAACCGGCCATACGGAGAGGCATACCCTATATGACCACCAAAGGCGAAGCGTTTGCCGGGCTCGGAGTCGCACTGACGACACCCTTCAAAGAAGGCCGTTTCGACGCCCAGCGGCTACGCGAGCAAGTCGAGTTCCAGATCCAGGCTGGCACGAATTTCTTGTGCCCGATGGGCACCACCGGCGAGTCGCCGACGGTGAGCCATGAAGAGCACGACGAGGTCATCGCCGAGGTCGTGCAGGTGGCCGCCGGCCGCATCAAGGTCATGCCAGGCACCGGCAGCAACAGCACGGACGAAGCCTTGCGGCTGACCAAATGGGCCGCTAAGGCAGGTGCCGACGCGGCGCTGGTCGTCGCCCCCTATTACAACAAGCCCACGCAGCAAGGGCTGTACGAACACTTCCGCGCCTTGGCCGAGGCGGTCGACATTCCCATCTGTGTCTACAACATCCCCGGCCGGACAGGGCGAAATATCGAGCCCGAGACGATCATCCGCCTGGCCGAATTGCCCGGAATCGCCGTGGTCAAGGAAGCAACCGGCTCGATGGATCAGGCATCGCAGATCATCGGCAATACGAATCTCACGGTGCTCTCGGGCGACGACAGCCTGACGCTGCCGCTGTTGTCGATCGGCGGTCGCGGGGTGATCTCGGTCGTCGGCAATATCGTGCCTCGCGACATGCTCGCGCTGCTGCGTGCTTTTGACGAGGGGAACATCGCCGAGGCCCTGCGTTGGCACAGAAAGCTCTTTCCTCTGTGCCGCGACATGCTCGGCCTGTCGACGAATCCCATTCCGATCAAGGCCGCGATGAAGATGCTCAGCCGCGACACTGGCGAGTTGAGGATGCCGATGACGCCGCTGTCGCGCGATGAGGAAGCCAAGCTGCACAAGACGCTCACCGCTTACGGCCTGCTGTAGGTCGGCCACATGCCGCGCGTGCTGTGGCTGTTCGAACTCGCTGCACTCAACGGCGCCGAAAGATCGCTGTTGGCCTGTCTGGCGCCACTCCGCGCCACCGGCTGGGAGATCCTCGCTGCGGCGCCCGCGCAGGGGCCGCTTGCCAGCTTGCTCGCCGCGGAAGGCGTGCGAGTCTACCCGCTGACCGGCGTTGGCGTCGAAGCGCCGCGACGCACGCCCGAATCGATCGGTGCCGAGATCGCCTCGATTCTGGACACGGCACGCCCCGATCTCGTGCACGCCAACAGTCTGGCCATGGGGCGACACGCGGCCGCGCCCGTCCAACGCACGGGCCGGCCGAGTCTCGTGCATTTGCGCGATATCGTCGGGCTGAGCCGGGCCGCGGTAGCCGCCCTGAACACACATCGGCGCCTGCTGGCCGTCTCCTCGGCCACGCGCGAGTTTCATCTGGCACAAGGCATCGAAGCAGCGCGGTGTCACGTCCTCTACAACGGCGTTGACGAACGGCAGTTTCGCCCCGGCCCGGCGACGGGCTATCTGCATCAGGAACTCGACTTGCCGCGATCGGCCAAGCTCGTCGGCAACATCGGTCAACTCGGGCTGCGCAAAGGGCAAGACGTGCTGCTCGACGCCTTCGCCGAGTTGGCAGCGGGTGATCCGTCCGCGCACCTGGTGATCGTCGGCGAGCGCCATAGCCGCAAGGCGGAGTCGATCCAATTCGAACAGGACCTGCACGACCGGGCCGCGGCTGCCGGGCTCGATGCGCGCGTGCATTTTCTGGGGCTTCGGGAAGACGTGGCGCAGATTCTGCCCGAGTTGACGGTTCTCGCCTCGACCGCGCGGCAGGAGCCGCTTGGACGGGTCTTGCTAGAAGGTGCAGCCTGCGGCTGCGCGATCGTCGCCACCGACGTCGGAGGCACCCGGGAGATTTTTCCGCCCGAGTCGAATTCGGCCTGGCTGATCGAACCGGACGACCCCCGCCGGTTGGCCCGGGCCCTGGCCGAATTGTTCGCGAGCCCTTCGCGACGGCAGGAGCAGGGAACGGCCGCCCGGCGGCGCATCGAGGAGTGCTTTACGATCGCCCTCTCGGCCGAGGCACTGGGCCGCCACTATCAGCAATTGATCGCCGCAGACAGCGCGGCAAGTTTCACGATCGCCTGACGGCTGGTAGATTCGGCCGACACACGGTCGCCTCACTCGATATTTTTCGGACCGAGCAACGCCCCTATGCCTGCCACACTCGTCGAATCCCCGATCGTGGCCGAATATCGCCGGCTGACGCCGCGATCGGCCGAGCTGGCGGCCAAAGCACGCCAGTTACTGCCCAGCGGCATCACGCACGACAGCCGGTTCTTGCAGCCTTATCCGATCTACGTGGCCCGCGCCGCGGGCTCGCGCAAATGGGACGTCGATGGACGCGAGTATGTCGACTACACCGGCGGACACGGGGCCTTGCTGTTCGGGCACAATCACCCGACGATCGTCGCGGCCATCGAGCGCCAGCTCCCCCTGGGAACGCATTACGGCGCCGGCCACGAACAGGAAATCGTCTGGGCCGAATGGGTGCACCGCTTGATGCCGAGCTGCGAGTGCGTGCGCTTCACCAGCTCGGGCACCGAGGCCACGCATCTGGCACTGCGCCTGGCGCGGGCCTACACGGGGCGTAACAAGATCATGCGTTTTGCCGGCCATTTTCATGGCTGGCACGATCACATGGCCTTCGGCGTCGGCTCGCATTTCGACGGCCGGCCTTCGATCGGCGTGCTGCGCGAAGTGGCCGACCAGATCGTGCTCGCGCCGCCCGGCGATCTCGAAGCAGTGCGTTCTCTGATGGACCAGCATGCCGACCTCGCCGCCGTGATCATCGAACCGACCGGCGCGAGCTGGGGGCAGCTGCCGGTTTTGGGCGAGTTCCTGCACGCGCTGCGGCACGAAACGGCACATCGCGGCAGCTTGCTGATCTTCGATGAAGTGATCAGCGGATTCCGCTGCGCGCCCGGCGGAGCCCAGCAATATTTCGGCATTCGCCCCGACCTGACGACCTTGGCCAAGATCCTGGCCGGCGGTCTGCCGGGCGGCGCCGTGGGCGGTCGCCGCGACATTCTCGACTTGCTCAGTTTTCCCGATCAGCCGGGGGAACGCGAAAAGGTGCCGCACCAGGGGACCTACAACGCGAACCCCCTGTCGGCCGCGGCCGGCATTGCCGCGCTCGAAATGGTGGCCACGACCGACGCCTGCGCGCGAGCCAACGAGTACGGCCGCCGCTTGCGCCTGGCGCTGAGCGAAGTGATCCGCGAACAGGGCGCCTCGTGGATCGTGTACGGCTCGTTTTCAGGGTTCCACATCTGGCCCAACCCCGAGCGGCTGCCGCTCTCGGCCGAACAAATCGAGGCCGGACACTACGACTACCGCGTCTTGAAAGCCCGGCCGCGCCCCGAGCTGTTGACCAAGCTGCGACTGGGCATGTTGATTCACGGCGTCGAAATCTTTTCCTGGCCGGGCGGACCGACGTCGGCCGTGCATACCGACGCCGACCTGGAGCAGACGGTCGGCGCGTTCGCCGCGACCTTGAAGATGCTGCGTGAGGAAGGCGAATTGATATGAGCGCTGCGCTCCCGGAAGTGGTCCTCGGCAAACTGACGCGCCGCGAATTTCGCGAACGGATGCAGCGCGGCGAGCTGCGCGCTTGCATCATTCCCACCGGGGCGATCGAGCAGCATCTCGAACATCTGGCCATGGAGCACGACTGGCGCAGCGTTACACACGTGGCCGCGGCCGCTGCCCGGCGGCTCGCACCCTCGACCTTGGTGGCCGGCGGATTAATGGCCGGGATCAGCGAGCATCACATGCGGCATCCTGGCACGCTCAGCCTGCGTCCCGGCACGTTTCTCGCCGTGCTGACCGACATGATCGACAGCATGCACCGTGCCGGGTTCGAGCACATCCTGGTGCTCAACGGCCATGGTGGGAACAACGCCCCGGTGCGCGGCTGCTGGAGCCAGTTGCAGCAACTGGCCGGCATCAATCTGCACTTTCTCCCTTATTGGGAAACCATCAGCGACGACGAGGCACGGTTGCATTTGCAGACCGGCATTCTGCCTGGCCACGCGCAGGAATTCGAGACATCGGTCGCTTTGGCCGAGTTTCCGGAGAACGTGCGGAAGGCCATCTGGACGGATCAAGCCGACCCCAGCCCCGCCTTGGCAACCGCGGCGGCGGGTCAAGTCCTGTTCGAATTGATCGTGGCGCGCGTCGCCGATTACGTGCGTGACATGATCGAAGGACGTCGCACGGCAGACATCCCGCCCTTCTTCCCCTAGCAGGACCGGCAGGGGCCTTCGAGACAGGCGTGCCCGACCCGCGCGGTGCAGGCGCTGTTCCAAGGGGCAACTAGCCGCGCGAGTCGTCGCTGGGCAGATCGAAGTCGGGCAGCTCGAATTCGGCGTCGGCCGGATCGAGCGACATCGGCTCGAGTTCGGCAGCTCGCTCATGATCTGCCGCTGCACCGTTGGTTGCATGCGCATCGTGCGCTCGACCGTTGGCCGGCGTGGCACCATTCGACGGCAAGCTGCCGCCGAAGCTATCCAACGAGATTTCGTCCCACTCGACCGGCTCAAAACCGCCGACACCTTCGGCGCCGGCTGCCGGCAGCTTGGGCGGCACGACCGGCGGCCGTGGTTCCTCGGGGTGCTGTTTCGCGCTGGGGCCCCACGGCGACGCACCCAACGGCGGCAAATCAATCTGCGTCGGGATGTATAGCGTCTCCACGCCGCTACGACCGCGGGTCGGAGGAGTCGTCGCGGCGGGCGGTTCGACCGGTGGCGGCAAGACCTCGTCGCGGACCGGCTGCGGCGGCGTCAGCGATTGGGGAAACGGCAGCAGCGCCGGCGGCGGCTCGGGCATCAGCAAGGTCGGCTCCGACGAAATATTCTCCGTCGGCGTCGAGAGGCGAACCTTGGATAGCGAGTCGTTGCCTTCGATCGAATCGACGGCGTTTAAATCGTCGATCGCATTGAGTTCGGGCTGCGGCGTTTGGCCACCCAGCCCGTCGACCTCCGCGGCTTCGAACTCAGCCAGTTCGGGCAACGAGAAGTCGTCCTCGGCCGCGGCAGCATCCAGAGGCGGCAGTTCAAGCATGTCGCCTGAGCCGAAATCGTTGTCCTCCGGCAGGTCGCCACTTTCCGCCGCGATGTCGTCTTCGGGCACGATGCCGGCGACTGAGGCGACGGGCTCGGGCGCGCCGGCGACCGTTGTACCGCCGGTTTCGAAGTCGAGATCGAAGGTCTCCGAACTCGCCGGTTCATCCGCCAGCGCGGGCTGCTCGAATGATGCCGCGGGCTCGTCGGCGAAGCCGAATTCAGGTTCCGCCGGAGCGGCTTCTGCAACCGTGGGTTCGTCGGGCGGCACATCGGCAATCGTGAGACTGCTTTCGCCATACTCAACCACCGTGGCGGCCTCGGGCAGTTCGATTTCGGCGCTCTCGCCGCTGAACGCATCGAGTGATTCTTCGGCAACGGAACTGGTCGCGTCCGCCTGTGGCGGTTGTGCTTCCGGAGCTGCGGGCGGCAAAGCGATCGGCGCCGCGACGGGCGGCTCGACCACGGTTTCCGCCGCGGGTACGGCGGCGCTCATGATGATCGGCGCGGCGGGCCCACTGGGCTCGGGACGGACGGGTTCGACTACTGGCGCGGCGACCGGCCCGGCAGCAAACGAAGGGGCGTAGAGCGATTGCGTTTGTTCGGCGCCGGCCGCTACACGAAACTCTTCAAACTTGGCGGGATAAGTCGGATCCAGCACCGTGCGGAACCGCCGCCAAAGCCGATCCATCTCCGGATCGGCCTGCAACCGCTCGACGCACATCCGGTAGGTGCCGGGGTCTTCGTACGCGTACAGCTCGAGCCATTGGTAAGGGTCGGCAGTCGATTGCAGGTAAGTCGGCAACCGATCGAAATACCGACGGTAGAGCTGGTCGGCCTGATGGCGGATCGCCAAGTACTCGTCGACCCTCGCCGATAAGACGCGGTACGAAAACGACTTGTAATACAGGTCGGCCAATGCTTCGTTCTCGTCCGCTAGGCTCAGGGTTGCCGGCCCTGGCCGCTACTCGGCATGACCCGACCAAAGGCCGATCAGCCGGGTCCTCGCAGGCTGTGCAAAGTGGTCACCGTCGCCATCGCCAGGAAGAAGATGGCTGATACGACCATTCCAATCCGCACAGCCCAACCCGGCCGCAAAGGCCGCGGAAGCAGGATCATGTTCACGGCCAGGGTGTGCAGGCAGCTCACCCCGAGCGCGTAGTTGTAGATCATCGTAGCATAATCCAAGAGCTTCTGGGGTGTGGCGAGTGACAGCAAAATCAGACCCAGCAGCGTAAACGCACCCAGTACTTGGAAGTACAAGTGCCGGATGTACTTGGGGTCCAGCGTTTGCAGCCGCCGACTGGCCGTCCAGAACACGTCGATCCAACGGCGAATCACCCCGTCGGCGGTCGTCGAAACGCTCGGGGCCAGCACGAGGAAACCGCACAGCAAGGTGAGAAACCAGAAAAGCTGCCCGGTGGCACTCCCTGACACCCGGGCCACCTCATCGCGGACCCCCGCGGCGGTCATCCCGGCGGCAGTCCATTTGTCGGCCGAGACGCCGCGCCCCAGGAACTGCACCGAGAGCATGCTCGGCAGGGCCAGGCCGATGAAGCAGGCCGGCATCCAGACACCCAACTGATCTCGCAACACGTGCCGATACCATCGCCGCCACCGCGGCAAGGACTCGGGCCCGGGGATGAAGACGGCCCCGACGTGCGACAGCGCGATGTTCTGGCCGCCGATCATGCTGGGAATCGCCCCGACGTGATAGCCCATCCCCCAGCCCTGGTCGCGGGTGAAATTGCTGATCGGGGTGTTGGTCAGTCCGCCGTTGCCGGCAATTGCGGCCAGCGCGCAAAACGTGGCAATCAGCGTGAAATCGATGCCGGGAAACGGCCGTCCTTGCCAGAGCGCCACAAAGATGTTGTCGAGATTCTCGCCGTCGAGCTTGCCGTCGCCGTCGACGTCTTTCCACGCGTCCGGCTTGCCGTCGCCGTCCGAATCGACCGTCGGCGACGACCCGGCCGGCTTTTCGTCGATGTCGAGCCGGCCGTCCCGGTCCCAATCCTCCCCCGGATCGAGCACGCCGTTGCCATTGCGATCCTCGCCGGAGCGGATGGGTACCGTGCCGAATTTGACAAAGCCGGTGAAAATCTCGCGCCAGGTGTCGAAGGTCGAGTAGCCGATCGCCAACACGAGCAAGAAGCCCAGCACGCTCAAGATCTTGAACGTCATGATGGCCTTCAGCGAGTTGTACACCTTGCCGCCGAAGAACAACGGCACCATCGCCAGCAGGAAAATGGCGTACGACAATCCCCGCAGCAACAGCTTTTCGCTGGGCACCACATCGGGCTGCGGCATATGTCCCAGCCAGAGCGCCGCCGCGGGCGTGGCAGCGCTGGCCGCGAGATACGGAAAGAACGACCCAAAGTCCAACAGCAGGTAGATCAGCAGCCAAAACCAAGGCCCGGGCAACGTGCGAAATTTGCCCGTGAAAATCGGTTCGCCGCTGTAAAGGGTGTACCGGCTGATTTCGCAGTTGTAGAGCACCTGGCCGAGGATGCTGAGCGTCGCCAGCCAGAGCATGGCGCCACCATACTTGGCCGTGACCACCGGCCCGGTGAGCCATTCGCCGCCGCCGATGGCCGATCCACCCATGAGCAGGCCCGGCCCCAGCATGGCGAACAGATAGCGCCAACGAAACACCGGCGGCGGAATCAGCTCGGCCACCGTCCACCGCGGCATTTGCCGCGATCCGGGCCAAGGCGCTTCGGCCTCCGCGGTCGTCGTTGTGTTTAAAGGCTGAACGGCCGCCGTTTCGCGCTGCATCAATGCACCGGGGTCATAAGCGACATCGGACCAGAAGGACGGGCAAGCAACGCACACCCGGCTAACAAAATGGCACGCTTACGAGCCCGCTGCAAGCAATCAGCCGGTATCGCCGCGCCGTCGCTTGCCGTTGACGGTCGCGCGGCGTAAGTTCGGCACTACATCATGGCCGTCCTCGATCAATTCCGTTTGACCGGTCGCAAGGCCGTCATCACCGGCGCCAGCCGCGGGCTGGGGTATGCCATGGCCCAAGCACTGGCAGAGTCCGGCGCAGAAGTCGTGCTCGCCAGCCGCGACTCGGCTGCGCTCGCCGCAGCGACCGAGCAATTGACCGGCGCCGGGCATCGAGCCCACGCGGTCGTGGCCGAACTCGTCGATGCCGCCAGCGCCGTGGCGTTCTGCGATCGCGTGCTGGCCGAGCAGGGCCCGATCGACATTCTGATCAACAACGTGGGCGGGCGGCGGATCAATTACCCGACGGAGGAGTTTCCCGAGGAAGAATGGTTGCGGATGCTCGACCTGAATCTGACTCAGGCGTTCGTCTGCACGAAGCGCATCGGCGGAGCCATGCTGCCGCGCGGCTGGGGACGGGTGATCAACGTCGGTTCCATTTCGGCCTTTGTGGCGGGCAAGCCGATGCGCGGCCGCTCGTACGAAACGGCCAAAGCCGCGCTGACCATGTTCACCAAGGCCGTTGCGGCCGATTGGGCGGCCTCCGGCGTCACGGTCAACGCCATCGCGCCTGGTCCGTTCTTGACCGATGCCAACCGCCGGTGGTTTAGCGAGCGCCCGGAGCTGCATGCCGAGATCGACGCCACGATCCCGATGGGCCGCATGGGCGACCCGGCCGAAATCGGTCCTCTGGCCGTATACCTGGCAAGCGAGGCGTCGAGCTATATGACCGGCTCGGTGCTGGTCATCGACGGAGGGCGGTTGTTGTGGTAACCGTGTTGCCCGAAACACACTCGGTCGGCACTGCGCTCGACGAGGTCGACACGCCGGCTTTGTATCTCGACCTCGATCGACTCGAAGCCAACATTCGCCGGATGGCAGAGTATTGCGCTGCGGCCGGAGTCGCCTGGCGGCCGCATGCCAAGGGGCACAAGTGCCCGCAGCTTGCCGCGCTCGAGATCGAGGCCGGCGCCATCGGTCTGACGTGTGCAAAGCTGGCCGAGGCCGAGGTCATGGCGGCGGCCGGAATTGAAGATTTGCTCGTCGCCAATCAACTCGTTGGCCGGGCCAAGCTCGACCGGCTCATGGCGTTGCGTCGCGTGGCCGACCCGATTCTGACGGTCGACCATCCGGCTCACATCGCGGCGGCCGGCGAGGCTGCCCGCGCCGCCGGCGTCGAGCTGCGCACGATCATCGAGGTCGACATCGGCCTGGCGCGCGCCGGCGTGCCGCCGGGCGAGCCTACGCTCGAGCTAGCCCAGGCCATCGATCGGCAGCCGGGCCTGCGCCTCGTGGGCTTGATGGGCTATGAAGGACACCTGCTGGCGCTGCCCGACCCGGCCGACAAGCGTCGCCAGATCGAGGCGGCCATTGCCCCCTTGATTGCGTCGCGCGATCTCTTGCTGCGATCGGGGCTTTGTTGCGACATCGTTTCCGCAGGCGGCACCGGATCGTACGCCATCACCGCACACCTGCCGGGAATCACCGAATTGCAGGCCGGCGGCCTGGTAATGATGGACGCCTATTATCGCCACGTCTGCAACGTCACCGGGTTCGACCACGCGCTCAAACTGGTGACCACGGTCGTCAGCCGGCCGGTGCCCGATCGGGCCATCGTCGACGCGGGGCGCAAGGCACTCAACGGCGAGTTGATCATGCCCGAGGTCGAGGGGCGCCCCGGCTTGCGGTTCTCGAAATTGTCGGCCGAGCACGGTTGGCTCGACGTCGAACCACAGGAACAGGGTCTCGCGCTCGGCGAGCGGCTGCACGTCATTCCCGGCTACAGCGATTTCACCGCCGTGCTGCACGACCATTTCCTGGCCGTCCGCGGCGGGCGCGTCGAAGCGATCTGGCCGCTGGCCGCGCGCGGGCGGCTCACCTGACGGCCGCCCGCGTGGCTTCCCCAACGAGACGCTACTGCTGCGGCTGTGCAACAGGGGCCGGTTCCGGCTGCGAGCAGCATGACGCAATCTGGCTGCCGTTGGCCGCATAGCACGCGCCACAGTGGTGGCAGCGGTACTCGACGACCCACTCGATCATCGGCACTTTGCGTTTGACCTCGGTCTTGACCGGGACCTTACGGGTCTTGATCCGCGCACAGGTTGGTTCCCAAATCTTCTGCTTGTAGCAGCCGCATTCGTCCTCGCCGCAGACCTCGCAGACTTTCTTGCTGCAGCCGGGAATGCACACGTCTTCACACTTCACGTCCCAGCAGACCTTGGTCACTTCCTTCTCGGTCCGCTTGGGCACGCACACCCGGCACAGTTCGCAGCCGCAGCAACCGCATTGGCCACAATCCGGCTCGCCGGCCACGAGCCAATTGCCGGCCACGGCAATGACCGCCAGCAGCCCGAGCAACGTCCAAGCTTTCGTACGCATAACCTGATTTCCTTGGCGAAGAGCCCTGAGGGAGGTTGCTTCCATTCCGCCGCGACTGGCTCAACTAAAACTCGACCTGGAACCGGGTCGCGAAGATGTCGAACGGCGCTGTGCCGAAGCCGTTGTAGTCGGGTATGCTATGAATCCAGTTGAACTGCACTCGAGCGTACTGGTTCCACCACCAGTTCAGCGCCACCGTGGTCGAATTCAACGTACCCAGATCGGGCGCCGGCGGTGGCCCTGCAAGATTTGAGAGCTGATTCGCCGGGTTGATGTCGGTCGTGCTCAGATCGACATAGGAGTAGCGGAACGCGACTTCCCAGGCGCCCCAGCCGCCGAAGCCACGGCCCTTGCCCAGCCCGAAGAACTCGCTGTAGGGCGTCACGGTGTAGTCGAGCACGCCGGTGGTCTTGATGTAGCGACAAGTTTCGCCAGTGAGGAAATAGCCGCACTGGACATATGCGCCGGGGAAATGCAGCGTCGGCCCGCCGCGTTGGTTCAGGTCGGTGAAATAGGCTTCGGTCTGAAAGTGGGCCGCGCCGAAGTTGCCGGCCAACTCGCCGTGATAGAAGCTGAAGCTGTCGGACAAGATCCGGCCCGTGTCGAGTACGCCCGGCACGCCGGAGCGCGTCGTAAAGGCGCCCGCCAGGTCGCCGACGAAGAACTCGGGAATGGGCCGCGCCTCGTACGTCGAGGCGGTCGTTCCGGAGTTTCCGTTACCGCCGATTTGGCTGTAGTTGTAGCCGCCGCCGACGTGCAACAAGTACCGGCCGTCCGAAGGCTCGTCGTAGTACAGCAGATGAGTCACACGCGTAACGAATGACACGCCGCTGCGGTCGCCGATCTGTGCGCCAAAACGGTTGTCGCCGAGCGTGCTATAAGCCGAGCCGACGCCGTCGAAGAACGTGAAACCCGTGCCGTAGACGCTATAGGCCCACTGAGTCATTTCGCTTTCGCTCAGGTTGTAGGCCATGATGCCGACGCGGCGGAACGGATCGAACGCCTGGAACGGCGCCGAACGTTCGAGGAACTCGAGGTGCCGAATGCTCGTCAAGCAGTCCATCGTGGTCGGCTGACGGAACTGGCCGATGCGCAAGGTTCCAAAGAACGGCAGGTTGGTCTGCTCACCCCAGACGTCCTGAAAGCTTGGCCGTCCGACGGTGCCGAAGTCCATCTCGAGCGAGAAATTGGTGAAATCCGTCAGCTTCCCCAACGCCTGGAGGCGAGCCCGGCGGAAGCTGAAGCCGTCTTCGATGTCGCCCAATCGCATTCGGCTCGTTTCATCTTGCGCAAAGGAGCCGTGGTCCAGTTGAAAGAAGCCGCTGAGCTTGATGTTCGGCAGCGCGGACTTGGCTTTCTCCTTTTCCAGCGTCGCGATTTCCTTTTCCGCCGCCTCGAGGCGCTTCTCGAGATTGCCCGGTTGGTTGGGATCGAGCGGCGGCGCGACGCGTGCGACACGGATGTCTTCGGCGGGCTGGGGGCTCGCCAACGTCGTGACGGGAGCCTGGACCGGCGCCACCACGGGTGCCGCAACCGCTGGAGGCGCGGTAGGTGCGTACACTGGCGCCTGCGGCGGCGCAGGGGCCGTCGCGACATACATCGGCGGCCGCTGCATCGGCGGCACCGGGGCGACGACTCGGGCATGCGGCATCAGCGGTGCGCCGGGGTACGGCGCAACCGGCGCAGCCATTGGTGCGATCGACCCCGGCGGCAGGGAATACGCCTGCGAAGGTACAGCCGGCGCAATCGCTTGAGCGGGCGCATGCGTCGCACCAAGTGCTATCAGCAACCACGCGGCAATTGCGCCCCTGCGCGAGGCACGCGGATCATGAACCATCATCCTTGTCTCCCAGGGCAAGTGAGCCCCCCGGGGTCACGCCGAGCGGGCTGCTCGCGCTTCGTGCACTGCGCGGGCGACCGCTACTCTGCGACGCTTCCTTGCGTATGCATGAGTTCATCGGCTGCGGACAGGCACGGAGCCAAATTGGCGCGCACGGCCCTGTTACCGACGCTGCAAGATGTGCAAATTGACGCGCGAAGCACTCGACGAGCCGTCGCCGCGATGGTCTCCGCGCTGGATTCGTCGCTGGACTACCACGTACAGCTCTGGCACCCGAAGCTAGCGCCAGCAGAGTGGCATCACGCGGGGCGCAAATGCACGCCGCAGCCCGGGCAGAACTGGTCGCCGGGAATCACCTCGGCCGCGCAACTCGGACAAGACATGCGCACTTTCTTGTTGATCGACGAGCTGCTCGAGTCGGAGAAATAGGTCCAGCAGTGCGGGCAGATACGATAGGTCGCCGCGACGTGTTTGCGACACTTGGGACATTCGCGCGATGGCCCGCCGGCGTGGACCGAGGAGCCACCCATCAGCGAATCGCCCGAATCGCTCAGGTGCCGGGACTCTTGATGCACGGGCATCGCATCCAGATCGACGCGCGACGGGGGTCCCAGCAGATCGACGATCGCGTCTTCAGAAAGCGGAGCCGCGGCAGGTTCAGGCACGTAGATTCGCGCCTGGCAACGAGGACATAGACCGGTTTGACCGGCGTACTTGTCTTTGACCTTGAGAACGTGCCCATTGGGACACGTAACCTGGATCGACATGGGGCTTGGCTCACCCGGGTGGCCTCTCCTCCGTCCGGGATCGAGCCGAATCAGGTGCCTCCTGCTGCCGATACAGTCAATCGTACCACCGCGGTAGAAACCGGGCAAAGCGCGGCAACCTAAGACAACTCGACGGCGGCCCCACATGGCGCCGGCCGAGTCAGGCGTAGCTGCACGGGAGCAGGCAGGGCCTCGCGCAATGCGCGTTCGGCCGACGCATCCGGAAGCCAGACAAAGACACCTGGTCCCCAACTGCTTTGGCCGACGCCGGTGAAGCCTGCGGCGCGGATCCGCTCGATCAGCCCGGCGACGACCGGCCCTGCGTAGGGCCCGCCTTGTGCCTTCGCGAAACATTCACCTGCGAGGTACCCGAAACGGTAAACGCTCGTGGCGAAGCATGCAAAATCGCCGGTGTGAACCGCCGGCAACAGTTCCTCGTTCGCGATGTGCCAGAGCTCAGCGGTGGTTGCCGCCGGTACGGGCGGCAGGTCGGCAAAGGCGGCCCGTTCAGGTTCCCCCGACAAACCGGGGGACGTGTGCGGCAGAATCAGGGCGATGCGCCAGTCGGCCGGCAATGTGGCATGTTCAACCAACGGAGCGATCGTTTCGCCAGGGGCTTTGCCCGCCTCGACGATGAGCCCTCCCAGGTCGAAACCATGAACTCCCACGGCGCTGCGGCGGCCGCGCTCGACGATTCGCGCCAACTCGATGGCCGGGCGCCGGCTGCGGCCCTCGAAGGCGTCGAGTGCCGCGGCCACGGCCAGGGCCAATTGCGTACCGCTGCCAAGCCCTTGATGCGCGGGCAGCGCCTCGATCACCTCGACGCGGCAGCGCGGTTCCTCGCCGGCAGCGGTGGACCAGCGCCGCGCCGCTTCAGCGGCGCGCTGGGCGTCTTCTCCGACGACTTCCAACCGTGCTGCAGGCTGCGCTCGCAGCCGAACGTGCGGTCCGTCGAGCATCACGCCAATGCCGCCAAATTGGCGATGCATGCCGGCACCGAAGCCGAACATGCCGAAGTGCAGGCGAGCCGGGGCACGAACTTCGACCTGGCGGTTTGCCATGGCGCGGCTCCCTAGCCCAATTTCGCCGCGAAGAAATCGTGGAGCAGTGCCCAGGCCCGCAGTTCTTGCCGGCCGGCCGTCTTTTCGACCGGCAGCGTCAGCCGGGCCAACTCGTCGCGAATCTGCCCGGCAGGCAAGATCTCGATCCGCGTCGCAAGGATACACGCCTCGACGATGGCATGCTTGGCCCGATTGAAGCCGGCGAATTCATGTAGTGTGCCCTGCGCCGTGACCTCGGCTTCCATGTCGGCCCGGGGCGGTCGATCGTCAATCTTGGTGACGGTAAACGCGTACCACCGGCAGGCGTCCGTCAACACGGCGCCGGCGGCCACCGGCGTGGCTTGAAACGCAGGGGGATGTTCCCAGAGACCGAGCGCCGCCCGGACCAGCAATTCGACGTCGTCGACCACGTGAAACACTCCGGCTCGCGTCCGCAACAAATTGGCGTAGCTCGTCGAAGTCTGAAAGGGGCGCAAGCGCAACCGCGCGAACGGAAACGATTCGACGAACGGTCCCATCGGCGCGACATTGATCGAGCCGTCGGTGTTGGTCGTCGTGACAATTCCCTCGAGGATCAAGCGGGCGACTCCTCAAAAGGTAACCGGACGAGTCGGCAAGGCTCGATCGCTCGGACGCGGCGCGCTGATTTCGTCTTGCAAAGACGGTAACGGCAGGCGTACGGCCAGCCCTGCGCTGCGCAGAAAATTGGCCAGCAGCTCGTAGCCATGTTCGGTCAGGATCGATTCGGGATGAAACTGGACGCCGAAGATCGGTGCTTGGGAATGCTCCAACGCCATCGGCAAGCCCGTGGCAGTCCGGGCCGTGACGCGCAGCACAGCCGGCAGGGTCGCCTCGTCGACCAGCAAGGAATGGTAACGCCCGGCCGAGAAAGGGCTCGGCAAGCCGGCGAAAAGTCCGGTACCGTCATGAACGATCGGCGAGGGCCTGCCATGGCGCGGCTCGGGCGACCGCACGACGTGCCCACCGAGCGCCTCGGCGATCACCTGGTGGCCCAGGCAGACGCCCAAGATCGGTACTTCGGCGGCCAGCGCACGAACCAGGTCGAGGCACGCGCCGGCCTGCGCCGGGGCGCACGGACCAGGCGAAAGCACCAGCGCGCCGGGTCGCAGCTCGCGCACCGCCGCGACGTCGACGGCATCGTTGCGCACGACCTGCACCACCTGGCCTAGGCGTCGCAGGTAGCGCGCCAGGTTGTGCACGAAGCTGTCGAAGTTGTCGACCAGGAGGATCATGCTGGGAAAGCGTCGAGCGGGTGCAATTCGTTCAATTCAGTGCGCGCAACAGACCTTCGGCCTTGTGCCAGGTCTCCTCGTATTCGTTGCTCGGCTCGCTGCCTACGACGATGCCGCCGCCGACGGGCAACTGCCACCAGCCACGGCTGGAGGTGATCGTGCGGATCAGGATGTTGGTGTCCATCGTGCCGTCGAAACCCAAATAGCCCAGGCAGCCACAATAGGGCCCGCGCGCGACGCGCTCCAGTTCGGAAATGATCTCCATGGCGCGAATTTTCGGTGCGCCGGTCACCGACCCGCCCGGAAATGCTGCCCGCAGCAGATCGAGCGGCGCGACGTCGTCGTCGAGCGTACCCTGCACGGCCGAGACCAGGTGCTGGACGAACTCGTACGTCTCCAGCCCGCACAATTGAGTGACCGTCACGCTCTCGGGCCGACACACCCGCGACAAGTCGTTGCGCAGCAGGTCGACGATCATCACGTTTTCGGCGCGGTCCTTGGCGCTTTCCTGCAAGTCATCCCCGGCGAACAAGTCGGCCTCGGGCTGACGCGTCCGGCGGCGTGTGCCCTTGATGGGCCGGGCCTCGACGCGACGGTCGGCGACCTTCAGAAAACGCTCCGGCGTGGCGCTGGCGAGCTGAAAATCGCCGCCGTCGAAATAGGCCGCAAACGTGGCGGGATTGCGTTCGCGCAGCCTGGCATACAGCTCCAGCGAACTGCCGTGCGCCGGGAACAGCAGCCGCTGCGCCAGGTTCACCTGAAACACGTCCCCAGCCAGGATGTACTCGATGGCCCGCTCGACCGCACCGAGATACGCCGACCGGTCGAAGTTGCTGACCAGCCCCGCTGGGCCGGGCACGGCGAAACTCGGCGCAAGCTGAGCAGCCGCCAGCACGGCGGGGCCCTGCGGTGCAGGGTGTTCACGCGGCGGCTCGAGATGCCGTCGTGGACGAGCAAGGAGCTGGCCGACGGTTTGTGCGCGCAATTGCGCACGTGCGGCGCGCCGGGACTTGTCGCGTTCAGGGAATCCATGCGAGATGATCCAAGCGCGCCCCTGCAGGTGATCCCAGGCCACGACCGTGTCGTACCAGCCGATTGCCACCGCGGGCAGCGAAAACTCGTCCCAGGTCGGACTCGGCAGGCGTTCCAATTGCCGGCCCAATTCGTAACTGAACAAGCCGGCCAGACCACCCTGAAAGGGCGGCAGTTCCGCGACGCGCTCGGCCGTCCACTGTGCCGCGCGGCTCGCCAGTTCGCCGATCGAGTCGACTGCCGCCGCCGGCGCGGAATAAAAGGCAAAGGGATCAGCCGCCAAGAACGAGTAGCGTCCCAGCCGGCTGTCGCGCCGCGCGCTGTCGAAGAAAACCACGTGCGGCAGGTGGGCCAGTCGGGCCAAGGCCTCTTGCGGTTCGGGCGGCGAGGCGAGTTCCACGACCACGGGCGGGGGTATGACCGTCGTCACGGCGGCGTCTCCTCGCCACCGGCGTCCTCGCGCGCGCCCTGTCCATCGTGCGGGCGTTGGCGATGCGGCTTCTCGGGTCGCGTCAGCAGCCCCCAATCGAGCGCCTGGTCCTGCCGGTAGTCCTTACCGAGCGTCAAAGCGGTGACAGCCTTGGACAGCTCGTAGCCCAAGTAAAAGGCGTGATCGGCCGTCAGCGGCTTGGGAGAAGCGGCCACCATTCGCGCGAACAAGGCGAAAGGGTCGTCGTCGCTGAACAATTGGCCCCCGGCCAACGCGTGCAACTGGCCGTCTTCGGCAAACAAGCGAAAGTTGTAGTCCTTGATCTGTTCGGCCATGGCCTCCAGCGCGGCCGTGCCATAGCGCAACACCCGAGGATCGCGCAGCATGACCAACCGCGGCTCGACGTGCTTGGGCAGGGCCCGCTCTTCGACGGCATAGTGCACCAGCCGCCGCGCCAGGTCGCATTCGCGCACCGAGCCGCGAGCCCAGTTGATCACCTGCGTCGTCAACACGCTACGAATGCCCAGCTCCTGGCAAATGGCCAACAGCAATACGTTGACACCCGCCGAATCGACGTCGGTCAGCTCGGTGAGGTTGCCGATGCCCATCAGCATCTCGACGTGGGGCCAGCGGCGACGCACCTCGAAATAGCGCTGCAAGCTCGCGGCAAAGCCAAAGCCAATCGGCTCCAAGATCGGATCGACACGGTAGGGCACACGCTGCGCGTCGAGCAACTGAACGGTCGCGTCGAGCCCCGCAAGATCGGCCGGCACGTCCGGCACCGCCACGACCTCGACGCCCCAGTCGGCGGCAGCCTGCCGATTCGTCGCATTGACGGACAACACCAGCTCCGCGCCAGATCGCACGGCCGCGGCGACTTCCTGCGGATCGAAGCTGTCGATCGCGATGCGATGGCCGGCATCGCGCAAGGCCCGAATGGCATCGCCCACAGCCGACCAGGGCTCGCCCGGCGTGCATCCGACGTCGATCACGTCGGCGCCCGACTCGCGCAGGTCGGCCGCCTGGCTGAGGAGCGTTTCACGATCCAACCGGTTGGCGTGATTAATTTCGGCCAGGATCTCGATGTCATACTCGCCGTAGGCGCTCGGCGCGGCTGTCTCACCACCGCCAAACCATTCCGGCAGCCGGCGCAGGTCCTTGGGTCCGCGCACCACGTCGACGCCCGCCGCGGCGCGTACCAACACCAGATCGCCACTACAGTAGCCCGGCAGAACGACCCGCGCCGCGCCCGGGGGCACGCTGACCCGGGGAGCGACCCATTCGGTCGACAGCAAAGCCGCCACCGAAATCTTGAGTACGTCGATCGTGTATTCGAAACCGGCGCGCGGCGCAAGCTCTTCAAGCACGCGCCGCAGCAAGGGCTCGGCCAGACGCCCGGTGACAAAGTGGATGTGCTCGCGTGGCATCGCTGGCCGCTCAAATCGCTTTCGGCCCGCCGTTGATCGCGACGACCTGGCCATGCACGTAGGCCGCACCGGGCGAGACCAGCCAGCGGGCCACCCGGGCCACGTCTTCCGGCGTACCCCAGCGGGCCAACTGGCTTTCTTTGATGGCCCGCTGCTGCCAATAGTCCGAGGCCTGCTCTCCCCAGGCCGTCTTGATCCAGCCCGGGGCCAGGCAATTGACTCGCACCTTGGGCGACAGTGAGAGCGCCGCGCTGCGCGTGAAGGCGATCACGGCTCCCTTCGAGGCGGCAAACAATTCGCCGCTGTCGCCACCCATTCCGTGCTCGGCCTGGTCCCAACCCATGTTCAGGATCACGCCGCCGGCGGCCGCGGCGAGGCGTTGGCCCACGGCGCGCGTCAGGCGGATCGTGGCGGCAACGTCGACGCGCCACAACGCCGCCAGCTTCTGCTCGTAGGGCAATTCCCGATTGGCCCCCGTCAGCACGTCGACCCCGGCGTTGTTGATCCAGATGGACAAGTCGGGTCGCCAGGCAAAGGCCCCTTGGACGAGCGTGTCCTGCCCCCGTTCGTCGGCCAGGTCCGCCAAGAGCCCCTCGACTCGCGCACCTAAGGCTTCGACCGCGGCGCGCAAACTGGCCAGCCGCTCGGGCGAGGAGCGCCCGTGAACGAAGATATCCGCACCTGCTCGGGCGAGTTCGAGGGCGATGGCGCGGCCAATTCCCGAGGTGGCCCCGGTGATGACCGCTGCTTGCCCCCGCAGCTCAGGTTGGGGTTGGGCCGATTGCAAGGCGATGACGGGCTCCGCGCAACGAGTTTGGGGATGCAAGGGGGGGCAAAAGACGAGGATTTCACTAGCTTCTGTCGTTTGTAGTCGTGCGCCCTCGGCCGAACAAGCTGGTAGAAAAAACGTCCCGAACGCCGCCGACTGCGCGCGGTCCTTGCGAGAAGCCGATTACGTAGTTAGCGTCGAAAGAGATATTTCTGCCCGGGCGATCGCTCGCCGGGCCTGTCGACTCCCTTTCACCGGCGAGTTCGTGCTCGACCCGCGCCTTACCGAGCCGGGCTGAGCCGGATGGCTGGCCTAATTCCCTCTCCCGGGGGCACGAAGCTCATGGCAACCGATCTGCGCGAACGACTGTCGAACACGGCCTTCGCGTTCCGCGGCTACAACGTCGAAAACCTTGGCCGCACCAAGGAACTGCTCGAACACCGGGTCTTTGGTTCGGTCATGGCCGAGCAGTTGAGCGAGGCCTCGAGGATTTGTTCCGATTGCCTGCATGAAGAAGTCAACCTGATCGACCACGTGCGTTCGGGCCGGCCTTCGACGCCCGAGGTGTTTCCGATCGACATGGCCCTGATCGCGGCCGTCGAGTTGGCTCACGTGCGGTTGTTGGAGCAGTTCTTCGACATTTCTTACTTCAAAGCCAAATTCGCCTTGGGCTACAGCCTGGGCGAAGTCGTGGCCTTGATCGCCTCGGGCGTCTACCGGCTCGAAGACATCCTGCCGGCCCCGCTGAGCCTGGCCCGGGAATGTGCCGAGCTGGCCCAGGACACGACGATGGGGGTGTTGTTTTCGCGCGGCCCGGCGTTGAGCTTTCACGAAGTCGAACGCTTGTGTCTGCTGATCAACAGCGAAGGGCAGGGGGTGATCTCGATCAGTTCCTACCTGTCACCCAATACGGTGCTGTTGCTGGGCCAGGGTAAGACGCTCGAAATGTTTTCCGAGCGCATGCACGACACGCTGCCGGAAAAGGTGCACCTGCGCAAGAATTCACACACCTGGCCGCCGCTGCACACGCCGATTCTGTGGCAGCGCGGAGTGCCCAACCGTGCGGCCGTGATGCAGCACACCATGGGCGGCGGCTTCACCACGCCCAAGCCGCCGATCATCTCCTGCGTCACCGGCAAGATGAGCTACAACGACTTCAACAGCCGCGAAATCCTCAACCGCTGGATCGACCATCCCCAGAAGCTGTGGGACGTCCTCTACGAAACGCTCGCTTCGGGCGTGGACCTGATCATCCACGTCGGGCCGACTCCCAACCTGATCCCGGCCACGTTCAAGCGACTCTCGGATAACGTCACCGGCCAGCTCAAGCGCCGCTCGCTCAACAGCTTTGGTCTGCGGGCAATGTCCGGCATCGCCCGCAAACGCCCCTGGCTCACGAACCTGATCTCGTCCAAATCCGCCATTCTGCGGGCGCCATTCATCGAACACATCGTGCTCGAGGATTGGCTGCTGGCTCAAGAGTTGCCGTGACCCTCGGCCCGCCCCGCGACCACATCGCCGCGGGCAACCTGCTCCGAGCACTTGGCCGCTACTTTTTTCTCTTTGTGGCGGCAAGCTCCGGCCCATCGCTAGAATCCTAACGGGCAAGACGGTACGTCGATCTTCGTTCTGGCAATTTGCTGGAGTGATACAACATGTTGCGCGCCCACAAAAACCTGACTGTTCCGCTGGTTCTGTGCTTGGCCCTGGCCGGCGGCTGGCTATTCGGATCGCTGCCGCAAGGCATCCTGGCCGGGGCGGAAGAAGCATCGACGGCGGTCGATCTGCCGCAGCCCGACCCTCCATTCACGGGCAAGATTGAAGAGAGCTACCTCGACTCGAAGCCCAGCTACCCCTTGCCGCTCAAGGCTCCCAAGGGCAGCCCGAATGTATTGATCATCTTGTTGGACGACGTGGGCTTTGGCATGTGCTCGACGTTCGGCGGGCCGGTGCCGACGCCACATCTGGACAAGCTGGCCAGCAACGGCCTGAAGTACACCCGGTTCCACACCACCGCGTTGTGCAGCCCGACGCGCGCCGCGCTGTTGGCCGGCCGCAATCACCACTCCTGCGGCACCGGCGTGATCATCGAAATGGGCACCGGCTACCCGGGCTACACGGGCATCATTCCGAAAAGCACCGCGCTCGTTTCCCGGATCTTGTGTGACAACGGCTATGCCACGGCGATGTTCGGCAAATGGCACAACACGCCCGAACGCGACATCAGCCCGGCAGGTCCGTTCGACCGCTGGCCGACGGGCCTGGGGTTCGAGTATTTCTACGGCTTCAACCAGGGCGAGGCGCACCAGTACTACCCCACGCTGTATCGCAACACCTCGTCCGTCCTGGCGCCCAAGACGCCTGAGCAGGGGTATCATTTCACCGAGGACATGACCGACGAGGCGATTGCCTGGACCAACAATGTGCGGGCCGCCGATCGCGACAAGCCGTGGTTCTGCTACTTCAGCACCGGTGCCGTGCATGCGCCGCACCATGTGCCCAAGTCCTGGCGCGACAAGTACCGCGGCAAGTTCGATTACGGCTGGGACAAGCAGCGCGAGCTGACCCACGCGCGGCAACTGGAACTGGGCATCATCCCGCCTGGCACCCGGCTGACGCCGCGACCCAAGGAAATCCCGGCTTGGGATAGCCTGCCGGCCGACAACCGGCGCGTGTACCTGCGGCTCATGGAGAACTATGCCGCATATATGGCCCACACCGACCACCACGTGGGCCGGCTGCTCGACAGCCTCGAAGCGTCCGGCGAGCTCGAAAACACGCTCGTCTTCTACATCGTCGGCGACAACGGCGCCAGTCCCGAGGGTGGTCTCGAGGGCACCTTCAGCGAGTTGGCCAGCCTGCTAGGAATCGACCTGGGGCTGCAGAGCACGATCAACCGTCTCGATGAAATCGGCGGGCCTTCGAGCGAGCCGCACGTGCCCGTCGGCTGGGCGTGGGCGATGGACGCGCCCTTCCAATGGACCAAGCAGGTCGCCAGCCATTTTGGCGGCACGCGGAATCCGCTGGTCGTGCACTGGCCCAAGCGGATCAAGGCCCGCGGCGAACAGCGCACGCAGTTTCACCACGTGATCGACGTGGTGCCCACGATCCTCGAGGCCAGCGGAATTGCCGAGCCGAAGGTGGTCGACGGTATCCCGCAAAAGCCCATCGAAGGCGTCTCGATGATCTATACCTTCGACGATGCGCATGCCCTGAGCCGGCGCACTACCCAGTACTTCGAAATGAAGTGCAATCGTGCCATCTATCACGACGGCTGGGTCGCGTGCAGCCGCTTTGGAACGCCGCTCGACAGGGGAGCCGTGGCCACGCGTTTTGAGGACGCTCCCTGGGAGCTGTACAACATCGAGCAAGACTTCAGCCAGGCCATCGATCTGGCAGCCAAGCACCCCGACAAGCTGCAAGCGCTGCAGTCCAAGTTCCTGGAGGAAGCCAAAAAGTACGACGTGCTGCCGTTTGACCCGCGCTTTGCGGAACGGATGGACCCCAAATTGCGCGTCGCCGGCGACCCACCGACCAGTTGGACATATTTCGGTAACCGGGTCTGGCTGCCCGAGCCGATCGGCCCACAGCTCTTTCCGCGCGGGTTTTCCCTCATCGCCGATCTCGATATTCCGGCGGGAGGTGCCGAGGGAGTGATTGCCTGCGCCGGCGCGTTTTCGGCCGGATGGTCGCTGTATATCAAGTCGGGCAAGCCCGTGTTTCGGTACACGTTCTTCGAGATTGCCGATGTGACCATCCCGGGCACCATCGAGGTGCCGCCGGGCAAAGTGGCGATCAAGCTCGAATTTGCTCCTGACGGATCGAAATTGGGCGGCGGCGCCGTCCACCTGTTCGTCAACGGCCAGCCGGCGGGGACCGGCCAGCTCGAGCGTTCCGCATTCCGGCACGGTCTCGAACCGTTCGAAATTGGGCGAGATTCGATCACACCGGTCGATCCGGCCTACAAGGACCGGGGTGTATTCGAGTTTTCAGGCACCATTGAAAAGGTCGCTTTTGCGGTCAGCAACCAGTGATCATGGCGGTCCGCGGCGTCGAAAGATCCCGGTAAATGCCAGCTGTCAGAGCGCCGATTTGTGTTGCAAGTGCAATCGCACCCTTGATATAACGCTTCTTGACGAGCGAACGACTGCCCGCGACGCATCCGGTTCTGACCGACCACCCCTGCGGGTCGATTGTTCGCGCGAATTTTATCTCGCAGCCGATCGCCATGGCCGCCGAATGAAGACGGCACAGGGTGAATCGGTTAGTTAACCGGGGAAGCGGAGGACTCGATGATCATGCCGCGCGTGTCGATTTTCGTTGCTGGGTTGACTCTCGCAGCTCTGCTGAGCGGCACCGCCTCCCGCGCTAGGGCGGTCGAAGCGAGCGCCGACCGTCCGCAGATCGGCGCCAAGATCGATGGCCTGCAGTTCAAGGACATCCGGTACCTGAAGCGCAGCCTGAGCGATCTGGGCCAACATGCCGCGTACGTGCTCGTCTTTTTGAACACCGATTGCCCGGTGGCCAAACGCTATCTGCCCAAGCTCAAGGCGCTGCACGCTGATTTCGAGTCGCGCGATGTGCAACTGGTAGGCGTCTACTGCTCGCCGAACGACACGGTCATGGCGATGGCCGCGCACGCCTTGGAAAACGATCTGAAATTCCCCGTGGTCAAGGACGAGGATCACTCGGTCTGCAGCGCCCTGGGAATCGAACGGGTGCCGCAGGTGGCCGTGCTCGACGGCTCGATGCAATTGATCTATCGCGGTCGGATTGACGACCAGTACCGCCCCGGCGGGACGCAAGCGGCGCCCTCGCGCGATGACCTGAAGCTGGCGGTCGACGAGTTGCTCGCCGGGAAGCAGGTCGCGGTGAGTGAAACCCCGGTCGACGGCTGCAAGGTGACCGCGCCGCGCGATCCGAGCTTCGAAGCACCCATCACGTTCCACAAAGACATCGCCCCGATTCTGCAGGCCCGTTGCCAGCAGTGTCATCACGAGGGCACCGCGGCGCCGTTCGGGCTGGTGAGCTACGACGACGTGTCGACGCACGCGGAGATGATTGCCGAAGTCGTGCGCGACGGGCAAATGCCGCCCTGGTACGCCAGCCCCAGCTACAACAAGTTCAGCAACGACCCGGCCATGACTCAGCAAGAGCGCGACAAAGTTGCGGCCTGGGTCAAGGCGGGCACACCCGAGGGGAACCCCGCCGACGCACCGCCGGCACTGCAATTTGCCGATACCGAATGGCGCATCGGCGAGCCGGACCTGAAGATCACGATGAAGAAGCCCAAGAAGGTGCAGGCCGAGGGGCTGATTCCGTACGACTACGTCGTGCTGCCCTACACCTTCCCGGCCGACACCTATGTCCAGGCCATCGAGATCCTGCCCCACAACCCCCGCGTGGTACATCACTGCAACATGGCCTATATCCAGATGGGCAAGGGGCTGGGCGATTTCAAGGCCGGCGCCGAGACGTTCATCACCGGTTATGTGCCCGGCGGCATGCCGATGGACCTGCGCAACGACGATCCTTCATTGCCGAGAGTCGCCCTGCGGATTCCTGCCAAATCGTCCCTGGTACTGCAGATCCATCACGTGACGACCGGCAAGCCCGAGGAATCGGTGATCTCCGTCGGCTTCAAGTATGCCAAGGGCCGCGTCGACAAGACGACGCAGCACGCGATCATCGACCCGCGCGGCCTGGAGATCGCGCCGTTCGACCCCATGTGGGGCCTCAGCGGCTCGTTCAAACTCAAGAACAACGTGACGCTGTTGGGGCTGTTCACCCACATGCACGTGCGCGGTCGTGACATGACGTTCACGGCCACGTATCCCGATGGCCGCAAGGAGACGTTGCTGCAGATTCCGAACTACAACTTCGAGTGGCAGTTGGGCTACCTCTGCAACAATCACCTGCCCGTCGGCGCGACCATCGAGGCCGTAGCACATTACGACAACTCGAAGTTCAACGCCTACAATCCTGACCCGACGCGCGTCGTGCCCTACGGCGATCAGACCATCGACGAGATGTTCAACGGTTTCGTCTTCTGGATCAACGACGACGAGCAGCTCAATCTGCAGATCGACCCGAAAACCGGCACGGTCGCCGGCGAGGCCAAGCCCGAGGACCAGGCCAGCAACTGACGCTGGCCATCTCGCGCGGCCAGACGACCGGAAGAAAAACGCGCGGCCCCGGCGGTTCTCGCCGGGGCCGTGCTCGTTGTACTGCTCACAAATCTCGTTATTGGGCAAACAGCGCGTCGACTTCCGTCGCCGTCGGCACGCGCCGTGTACCACGGGCCAGGACGCCGCTCATCAGGCTGTCATCCGTCGCCGCGAGGTCGTCCAGTCCGAGCATGTGGCCAAGCTCGTGCTCGAGCACCGTCAGCAGATCGAAGCGACGCGCGGCGCTGCCGGTCCGGGCGATCAAGGTGTCGCCCGCCAGACCGGCGAACTCGGCATCGTCTTGGACCGTGCGGTCGAAGAACCAGCCGAAGCCCGCGGCATCGTTATCGAGAAAGATGTGGTTGCCCGAGCTCAGGGCCAGCAGATTGCCCGGCAGATTGGTCACGATCACCTGAGCCGAGCGCAGCCGTTGTTGCAGCGTTGCATTGAGGCCGGCCGCCGCCCAGCGCTGGACAGCCGCATCGACCATCGTGTTCAGCGGCGCCCCGCTCAGCGTCGCACTGGCCACGACCTTTCCGCTGGCGGCCGGCGTCGCGGCCCGTAGCGGCGAACCGGTCGAACCGTCGAAATCGGCGGCCATGGCCTGGAAGCCCGCACCACCGAATTGGAACGGAGCTACGTCGGCGGCGCCGCTGCTGTTCGAATTGCGGAGGAAGAACGTCGAGGTCGCCAAGACCTGCACGCCAATCGAGTCGCTGCCGTCGCCGTCCCAGTCGCCGGCGATGGGCCGAGCGCCCGGCGGGCCATAGACAAACGCTCCTGCGTCCGCCGCGCCGGCCGTGTTCGAGTTACGCAAGTAGAAGACCGCATTGACCGGATTGAACACGCCCACCGTGTCGCTGCCGTCGCCGTTCCAGTCGCCGACCACCGGCAAGAAGCCCGGGGCACCGAAGGCCACCACGCCGGCATCCGCTGCGCCGGAGGTGTTCGCGTTGCGCAGGTAGAACGTCGAACTGGCCGGGTCGTAGACACCGATGGTATCGATCCCGTCGTTGTTCCAGTCGCCGACCACGGGCGTCCAGCCCGATGCGCCGAAGCGGATCACGTAGTCGGCCGCGCCCGCCGTATTCGAATTGCGCAGGTAGAACGTGGCCGAGGCCGGATCGAAAACGCCGATGGTACCGACACCGTCGCCGTCCCAATCGCCCGCCACGGCTTGGAAGCCCGGCGCCCCGAATGCGAACGAGGCCGACGCTGCCCCCGCGGCATTGGTATTGCCGATGTAGAACATCGCGTTCACGGGATTGAACACGCTGACGGTGCTCGAGGCGAGTTGGCTGGAAAGCACGGCACCGGCGACGCCGCTCTCGCCGCCGCCGTTGCTACCGTTGCCGCTGTCGCTCGGGAAGTTCGAGCTGATCAAGTCGCCCTTCGACGGGTATTTGCCGCGCTCCCCGAAGTTATTCTGCACGCCGTCGAAGTCGGCCGGCAGGTTGATGTTCGAGAACATGTCGTTGGATGTCGTACCGCCGGGCGTGCCGATAGTGTCGATGCCGTCGATGAAATTCGCAGGCTGCGTCTCGTTGAGCTTGTAGGTTCCCGGCAAGAGGTTGTCGAAGATATAGAAGCCCGTGGCGTCGGTCTGCTTGACCAGGTTCACCGGCTGGCCGAACAAGTCCGTGCCGGTCAGCGTGACCGTCACGCCGGGGATCGGATCTTCGGTGGCATCGAAGACGCCGTCGTTGTCGACGTCGATATAGACGAAGCCCGAAATGCTCGATGGCAACGGCCGGTTCGAGAAATTGTTGTTGGCCGCCGTCTGCCCGCTGACCAGATCGATCGTATAGAACGACGGGTTACTGGTCTGGAAATAGCCTTGCGGCACGATCTCGCGCACGAAATACCGGCCGGGGCCCAGGGCGGCAAAGGTGTAGTTGCCCGACGCGTCGGTCGTTTCGGTATCGACCAGGGTGTCGACCGCTGGGTCGAACGAGTTGTTCCCGGTGTCGCGATACAGTTCGATCACCACTCCGGCCCGCGGCGTGTCGTCGCCGCTGATGCCATTGCCGGTCAGGTCGTTGAATTTGGTACCGGTGACGTTGCCGCGGAAGAAGTTGCCAAAGTCGTTGCCGTTGGAGGTCAGATTGCTGGTCATGACCACGGTGTAGACAGCCAACCCACCGGTCTGGATCGAATTGGCCGGGGCGATCTCGCGGACGAAATAGGTGCCCGGCCCGAGGTTGGCAAAGTTGAAATTGCCGGTGGCGTCGGTGAGCTGCGAAGCCACGAGCGTATCGACGGCGTCATTGAACACCCCGTTGCCGTCGTCGCGGAACAACTGGATCGTCGTGCCGGCCAGCGCCGTATCGTCGATCGAGATGCCATTGCCGGTCAGGTCCTGCACCTTGCGACCGTTGATCGATCCGTTGCGGAAGTTGGCAAAATTGTTGCCGGTCGAATCGGGCGTGTTCTCCGTAAGCAGCACGTTGTAGACGGTCGTGGCGCCGGTTTGCGTCGTGCCGTTGGGCACCACTTCGCGGATGAAGTACCGGCCCAGCGGCAAGTTGCTGAACTGATAGGTGCCGTCGGCGGCTGTCACCGCCGAATCGTGGAGTGTGTCGCCTGCGCCCGGCTCGAACACGTTATCGCCGTCGTCGGCAAACAGTTCGATCGTCACGCCGGCGAAAGCAGGGTCGTCCATGGAGACGCCATTGCCGGTCAGATCTTCCACCTTCTTGCCGGCGATCGAGCCATCGAAGAAGTTGGCAAAGTCGTTTTCCGCGCTATCCAGGCCGCTGGTCATGACGATCGTGTAGAACGCCGGAGAGACCGGTGTGGTCTGCGATGCCCCAGCGGGCACGATTTCGCGGACGAAGTACCGTCCGGGCCCCAGGTTCGTGAAGCTGTACGTACCGTTGGCCGCGGTAACTTGCGTGGTCACCAGCGTGTCGCCCGCACCAGGCTCGAAATTGCCGTCGTTGTCGTCGAGGTACAACTCGATCGTCGTGCCGGCCCGAGGCGTGTCGTCGCCGCTCAGCCCGTTGCCGGTCAAGTCGGTGAACTTGGTGCCCGAGATCGAACCGTTACGGAAATTGGCAAAATCATTGCCGCTCGAGTTAATGATCTCCTCGTCGAGCACGACCGTGTACACGCCTGGAGCCGCCGGTGCGGTGCGCGTAGTCCCGGGCGGCACAATCTCGCGAACGAAGTATCGTCCCAGAGCCAGGCCGGTAAAGGTGTAAGTGCCATTGGCTGCGGTCAACTCGGTATCGACGAGCGTATCGCCGGCCCCCGGTTCGAACACGTTGTCGCCATCGTCGCGGTACAGCTCGATCGTCACGCCGGCAAACGCGATGTCGTCGTTGGTGATGCCGTCGCCCGTGATGTCTTCGACCTTGCGGCCGCTAATCGAGCCTTGGAAGAAGTTGGCAAAGTTATTGCCAGTGCTCGCCAGGCCGCTGACCATCGCAATCGTGTAGAAATTCGGTGCGACGGGGGCCGTCTGCGTGGCACCGCCCGGCACCAGTTCGCGGACGAAGTACTGGCCGGGCCCCAGGTTCGTAAAGCTGTAGGTACCGTTGGCCGCGGTGACTTGCGTCGTCACCAGCGTGTCGCCCGCGCCCGGCTCGAACAAGCTGTTGCCGTTGTCGAGATACAACTCGATCGTGGTGCCCTGCCGGGGCGTGTCGTCGCCACTCAGCCCATTGCCGGTCAGGTCGGTGAACTTGGTCCCCGCGATCGATCCATTGCGGAAATTGGCGAAGTCATTGCCGGTCGAGTTGTGGATTTCCTCGTCGAGCACGACCGTGTACACCCCCGGGGCCGCCGGCGCGGTGCGCGTGGTCCCAGCCGGCACGAGCTCGCGAACGAAGTACCGGCCCGAGGTCAGCCCGCTGAAGGTGTAGGTGCCATTGGCCGCGGTCAGCTCGGTGTCGACGAGCGTATCGCCGGCCCCCGGTTCGAACACGTTGTCGCCGTCATCGCGGTACAGCTCAATCGTCACGCCGGCAAACGCAATGTCATCGTTGGTGATGCCGTCGCCCGTGATGTCTTCCACCTTGCGGCCGCTGATCGAGCCGGTCACCGTCTCGGGGAAGAAGTTGGCAAAGTTGTTGGCCGTGCTCGCCAGGCCGCTGACCATCACAATCGTGTAAAAATTCGGCGCGACGGGGGCCGTTTGCGTAGCTCCACCCGGCACCAGCTCGCGGACGAAATAGCGCCCCGGTCCGAGGTTCGTGAAGCTGTAGGTGCCGTTAGCCGCGGTGATTTGCGTCGTGACGAGCGCGTCGCCCGCGCCCGGCTCGAACAGGCTGTCGCCGTCGTCGAGGTACAGCTCGATCGTGGTGCCCTGCCGGGGTGTGTCGTCTCCGGTCAGTCCGTTACCGGTCAGGTCGGTAAACTTGGTCCCGGCGATGGAGCCGTTGCGGAAGTTGGCGAAATCGATGTCGTCAACCTGGTTGACCTCGGAATTCAGGTTGATCGTGTAGACCGTGTTGCCACCCGTCTGTTGGGAGCCAGCGGGCACCAGTTCGCGGACAAAGTACGTGCCGAATTGCAGGCTATTGAAGCTGTAGCTGCCGTTGGCCGCGGTGACTTGCGTCGTGACGAGTGTGTCGCCCGCGCCCGGCTCGAACACGTTGTCGCCGTCGTCGAGGTACAGTTCGATCGTGACGCCACCGAATCCCGGGTCGTCTCCCGTGATGCCGTTGCCGGTGAGATCTTCAAACTTCGTGCCGGAGATGCTGCCGTTGAAGGTGTTGGCAAAGTCATAGGGGTTGGCCAGCCCGACTTTGGAAAGGGCGATCAGGTCGAGCTCGAAGTCGATGTCTTCGCCGCCTACAGCGTTAAACTCGACCTCCATGCTGGTCACTTGCGAAAACGAGAAGCCGCCGGCGGTCCCGAACGACGCATACGGGGCGAAAAAGCTCAGCGCAGTTGCGCTTTCGGGCACGTTGCCGACGAAGGTAGCCGTACCTCCGCCGTTGCTCGTCAGGCGAACAATGAGCTGGACCTGGTTGGCCGGACCGCCATCGACGTTGAGAAAATCGAAGCGAATCCGGTCGTTACCGTTCGACAGGAAATCAATGTTGGCCAATCCCTGGTTGTTCACCAGGCTGACCGGAGCTACCTGGTCATCAGCGTCGATGCCGTCGTACTGCAGGATGGCTCGAGCGCCGGGCTCGGCGGTGACAAAGTTGTAGTACCCGGTCCCGTCGAGGGGGTCGCGCCCAATGGCCCCCGTGGCCGACGTGGGCGCGGAAGCCCCGAGCACGTCGATGAACAAGTCGCGCTCGCCTCCGACAACGACACTGATCGGGGCCGTTTGCTTGATCAGGTGCGGATCGAGGTTGACCGTGTTGATCAAGTATCCGACTTGTGTCGGGCTGTCGAACGAGTCGATCAGCAGGTCCGTCGAGCTGCTGGCGCCGATGCCGCTGAGCGCCACCGTGTAGAAGTTGGGCGCGGTGGGCGCCGTCTGCGTGGCACCCGGCGGCACGACTTCGCGCACGAAGTATGTCCCGTCGGGAAGCTGTTCGAACGAGTATTTCCCGCTGCCGTTGGTGACCTGCGAGCTGACGAGCGCGTCTTGGGCGTCGTTGAACACCCCATCGCCGTTGTCCTTGAATAACTGGATCGTCGTGCCCGGCAAGGGGACATCGTCAGGCGTAATGCCATTGCCGGTGAGATCGTGGAACTTGGTCCCAGCGATGACGCCGTTGGCGTCGAGCAGCACACGCGATTCGAACCGCTCGATCCCGAGTCGGCGGACGGAACGGCGAGGCGATGACGCGCCAAAGCCAAGAGCGCGGCGCGTGGGAGACGAACGCCGACGTGCAGGCCGGTCCGAACGATTGCGGGTCATCAGAGGGTGCTTCTTCGAGGAGTGGGGGGGCAGGCAGCCCGACGCTCCTTCGTCGAACACGTCCCGAGATAGGACAGCCACCGCGGCCCGACCCGCCGCGGGATGAAACTGGCTCAAGGCGTCCTGTTTGCGGTGCCGGTCAGGCCTGGCCTAGAAACAGCCAGGACGAAGCTGATCGGAAGCGCGAATGAGCCATCCGCCGGGGGAAAGTGCCTTCCGCGGAATGGCGAACCCAAGGGAGGATCTTGCCCTGGGAACCCACGCCTGTTTTACGCACTCTTCCCAATCTCCGCCTTCGGAGATTTTTTCCCAGGGCTCATATTAGGCACGGCTTTTCTCGACGGTCAAGAAAACGGAGCGTGCCTGACCGCAACTGTTTGTCAACCGCCGAGGCACGACCGCTAAAGGCAGGCGCAAAGGGCGCTTGAGGGTCGGACGCGCGCTGATGTGCCGATTTTTTTCATAAAATGCTTGCACGCCCGGCGACGTCTAACTAGGATGACGGCTGTGTCGGAATTTCTGTCGCAGATTCCTGCGGGATTTGCGCGGGTTTTCGGCCGGAATCGTTACTCAGTCCCCATCACCCGAACCCTAGGGCCGCGGGCAAGAATGCCCGGGCAACCAACGGAAGCTAATGCAGCATCGCACACGTCGTTCTTCACGTCGTGGCTTCCTTGGTAGGGCGGAGTGAAACAGCGTCGCAGCCTCTGCTGCTTCGCCGTTCTGCTCACGCAAGGCTTGATCGAATGGTGTTGCTGCGCCGTCGATCGTAAAGCCTTCGCTTGAGACGCACACCTTCCGGTCCCGCTGCCATTCGACGCGCGGTTTCACTGCGGAATCCCGCGCGCTCGCCCGGCCAGCCAAGGTCGCCCTTCGGATGTGTTTTCAACCCATTCGCCCGCTCGGCGTGTCCTGCGCCGGCGGCTTGGCACCGTGGACGGAAAAAGGGATATGCAGCTTCGATTGGTCAGACACGCGCCGCATGCAGCCGCAATCATCTGCATGTTGGCACTGATACCTGGCGTGGCGTCCGCAGCCACGCTCACGATCGATGAGTTTAATACGCCGGCCGTGGCCGACGTTCAGGCGATCGGGATCCTGCCTGGACAACCCGGTCCTCGGTTGCTCGTGAAGCAACCGGCCGCGGACGTCGTCGGCTTGGAGCGCGACTCGCTGTTCGAAGTCAACGGGATGGTGACTCCCGGGGTCTACACCGGCTTCATTGGCGACGGCATCCTCTACTACAACGGCGGTACCCGGACCGGCACCAAGGCCACGTTGCAATACGACGGCCTCGATGCGGACGATCCGGGCACCCCAGCGCTGGTCGACGCTCAGGGCTTGTCGCTGAACATCGGCACCGTGGGAAAATTCATCTTTGGGTTCCTCAGCGCCGACGCAGGCCCTAGCCAGAACACCTTTAAAATCGAAATCCGTGCGGTCTCCGCCGGCGGCAAGAATGCCAGCTATCTGGGAGACATCACGGAAGATCCGAACCCGTTCGACTATCAGGTCGACTACAGTTCGTTCACCACCGATGCCGGCTTCGACTTCACCCAGTTGAAGAGCCTCACGGTGTGCCTGAATAAGACCGCTCTGCCCGCGGTCGATTTCGAGTTGGACCGGATTGAAGTCTCGATGGTGCCTGAACCTTCCAGCCTCGTTCTGCTGATCTGCGGCGGCGGAATGCTGGGTTGGTACGGCCTGGCCCGTCGAAAGAGGAGCAACGCCAGCCTGAAGTGATATCCCCTGGTTCGTCTGCGGACGAATGGTTGCAGTCAAACGAGCAGCCGTGGCGGAAGTCGAGCCGCCACGGCTGCTTTCGTTTTGGTACGGCGGCTTCCAGCTTCTGAACGGGCCTCGAGTTAGGTCCCCACGGCCCGTCAACGGCACCCCAGGGAATCTAGCGAACCTGGCGAGAGTTTGCCGACAAACGCGGTAGTTCTGGATTTGCCGTTTGTTTCGGTCGAAGGAGTCCTATGACCAGAGGCGGTCCATTCCTCAGGTACCGCACGACCGGACTTTTCTCGCGGACCCGCACATAGGATCTCCACTCATGTTCGCCTTTTCCAAGACACCCGTCGTGGCACTTCTGCTGGCATCCGGACTGATGCTGGCCGAGACCAGCCGCGCCGAGCAGCCCAGCAGCAAGCCCGCACGCAAGGCTGCAGGGCAGAAGGAAGGAAATTCGGCCAACAAGCTGCCACCGCTGATCGCCAATCCGCTGCGGCAGATGCCGGCCAATGTGCCGCTGGCTTACAGCGATCGCCCTGCGCCTGAGTTCAGCCGGGCAGTGCCGCGCACCTTGCCCGCGCCGTCGGCCGCACAGGAAGCGAACAAGGCCCTGCGTCGCCCGGCGGCCGCTCGCCAGCCGGCGGCTCGCCAACCGATTGCCCGTCCGCCGGTTGTTCGCCAGCCCGTGGCTCGCCGGTCTGCGGCTCGCCAGGCCGCGGCCCAGGTGCCCCCGGGCTACGTGCGCCGCGTCTCGCGCGCCATGCAGGTCGAAGACGAGATGGTTGAGCCGGAGTTGCCGCCGGAGGACATCGCCGCGCCGGAAGAACCTATGGCAGCACCTTCGGCAGGTTCGCCAACCCCGGCGACCGAGGGCCGCTCGCTGCAGCCCGTCCCGATGGAAACCGATCCGGAGTCGGAGATGCCGATGACGGAGTACGTCCCCATGGAAGAGTTTGACGGCTGCAGCGATGGGTCCTGCGACCTCTGCGCCGATCCTTGCTGCACGCTGTGCGGTCCGCCGGGACGTTTTTGGGTGAGCGCCGATTACCTGTTGTGGTGGACCAAGGACGCCGAGTATCCGCCGCTGCTGGCCAGCAGCCCGTCGTCGACGCCGGCCGACCAGTCCGGCGTGTTGGGCCAGATGAATACCAACATCCTGTTCGGCAATGGCCGCGAGGACGTGTTCAACAACTCGCAGAGCGGTGCCCGCATTCGCTTTGGCATGTGGCTCGATCAATGCCACTGCAGCGGCCTGGAAGGCGACTACTTTGCCATCAACGACAACGATTTCAACCAGACATACCAATGCGACGAGAGCGACAACCTGGCTCTCGCGCGTCCCTTCTACAACGTCCAGACCGGCCTTCAAGACTCCGAGTTGGTCTGGTATCCAGGTATCGTCGATGGCTCGGCGACGATTGCCACCTCGAGCAGCTTTCAGGGCGCCGGCGCCCGCTGGCGTCGCAATCTGTGCTGCAGCTCGTTCTGCGAGCCCTCGCAAGGGCTGAAGTGCGGGCCGGGCATCATCGGAACCCAGAGTTGCGGCACGGCCATGTGCGGCTGCGGCTGGGAAAACATGAGCTATCGCACGCTGGATTTCCTCGCCGGCTACCGCTTCTACAAGTACAACGACGGCGTCTCGGTGAGCGAGAATCTCATCTCGACCAACACCGGCGGCTCGATTCCGCTGGGCACCACGTTCGGCGTGTTCGACAATTTCCGCGCCACGAACGACTTCCACGGCGGTGAATTGGGCCTGCACTACGACGTCCGCCGCGGGCGCTGGGGGTTTGACTGCCTCGCCCTGGTGGCCCTGGGCAACAATCGCCAGGTCGTGGACATCAACGGACACACCGTGATCCAGGTGCCGGGCCTCGACGCCACGGAATACGAAGCCGGTCTGCTGACACAGGCCTCGAACTCGGGCCGTTACACACAGAACGACTTCATCGTCATTCCGCAGTTGAACGCGAACCTGTCGTACTTCCTGACCTGCAACCTGAAACTGCACGTCGGCTACAACCTGATCTACTGGGATCGCGTGGCTCGCGCCGGCGACTTCATCGATCTGGGCCTGAACCCGTCGCAAATTCCGCCGGGCACCTTGTCCGGCGAAGCCCGGCCGGCGTTCAACTGGAACAACACGACCTTCTGGGCCCAGGGCATCAATATCGGCGGCGAAATTCGCTTCTAGGCAACCGCATCCGGTCGACGTGCGACCCAGCACGTAGCGTCGCGAGGCACGATCCTGCCTCGCGACGTTTTTTTAGCGCCCGCGGTCTCGCCACAGCCGTCAGCGCGACCGCGTCCAGAACGAATCGAGGCCGATCGAACCCTCGTCGATATCTTCGCGTGACGACCTCACGGCCACCTGCATCGCCGCGAGATCGGCCTGAATGACCCGGGTCAGCAGGAACACGACGGCAAACCCCACCAGCCCCAGCGCGCCCAGGACAATGAACGCTTCGGTCAGCGGCGTCTTGAAGAATGCCAAGAGCAGCACCGCCACGAATGGCACCGTGACGTTCATCGCCAGGTAGATCCACAGCCGATTGGCCAGCCGCCCCAGCGACGGCCCATCCTCAGGAACTTGCGTATCGGGCTGCAGCAACAGCGGATAGAAACCGCGCACGCCGACGAACGTCATCAGGAAAAAGCAGAGCGTCGCGGCAATGAAGCCGAACAGCAGCTGCGAGACCTCGAAATGTACGAACTCGCCCGTGGTGACCTCCACCGGCTGGTCCACGGTGCCGGGGCCGAACTGCAGCGTGAGCGGAATCCCCAACCCGCTGACCAGCCAGAGGCCGGCGACGACCAGGGCGACACAATCGCCCAGCACCAGGCAGCGCCGCCGCAAGGCCGGCAGGCGAGTGAGATCGACCGGCTTGCCGCGGCGCAGCCGATGTACCGCGCGGCAGACCGGCCAGGCCAGTAACAGGCCCGCGAAAAAGCCGATCGGGTAGGCCACGAGGTTGACCGCCGGCAGCATGACCGTGAAGAAGTAATCTTTCAACTCGTCAGGAAATCGATTCAGGATGCCCCTGAGGTTGTAGAGGACGTTGAACACACTCGCGATCGCGTTGGGCAGCAGCCCCGCCACGGCCCAACTGGTGATCGGCGCATTGCGCAAGATCGCACCCAAGGCCATGCGTGCCGGCCGCATCAGGCGCTGCGCGCGCGGTTGCAAACAGAGGGCCAGTTGCCGCCCTAATTCTTCGGCCGAAGGCATCCGTCGATCGACGTCGGGCTCGAGACATTCGAGCAGCACCTGCTTCAGGCCCGCCGGCAGGTCACGGGGCAGGGCGGCAATGCGCTCGGCCGGCACTCCGGCACGTCGTCGCGCGGCCATCGCTTGCAGCGTCTTGGCCCAACCGACTTCGACCGATTCGTCGGGAAACGGCCGCTCGCCCGTCAACAGTTCCCAGAGCATGACCCCCACCGAATAGACGTCGGCGCGGCGATCGAGCTCGCCGGGTTGACGGTCGTGGCTGGGGTTACAGGCCTCGAGCTGTTCGGGCGACATGTAGGCGAGGCTGCCGCCGAAATAGGCCGCCGGTGTGGCGCCTTCGAGCTTCGAGCTGAAGCTGATGTTGAAGTCGACCAGTTTCGGCGAAGCATCGGCCGCCAGCAGCACGTTGGCGGGCTTGACGTCGCGATGCAAAACGCCCATTCGGTGGGCGTAGGCCAGCGCCGATGCCAGCCGGCTTCCCAACCAGCAAACGGCCTCGGGCCAGGTCGAACGGGCCAGGCGCCCGCGCGTCGCCGAATCGCTGGGCGGCGATTCGCCCCTCGTGTCGAGCGACTTGTCGACCGCTTGGAGCACGAGCCGCCCCGTGCGGTGTTGCAGCGGCGTTTGGCGCACCAGATCGACGACGGTATGCAGCGTGCCGCCGGCCACGTATTGCATGTAGAGCAGCCGCAGCTTGCGATCGGCCAGGACGCGCTGGTCGTAGACCCTTACAATATGCGGGTGGTCGAGCTGCGCCAGGGTTTGTGGCTCGGTGCCGCGGTCGGCTGACACCTTGACCGCCACGAGTCGCTGCAGCGAATTCTGGCGGGCGAGGAACACCGTGGCGAAAGCGCCGCTCCCCAATTGCGCGAGCAGGTCGAATTCGTCCAGCCGCTCGCCGACCGCCACGGTCGGGCGTTTGCCGCTCGTGCCAAAGACCGAGGTCGACGTCTCCGGCGACTCGAAGGCGATCAACCGCCGCAACTCCTCGGCCTGCTCGGGAAACCGCTCGTAATAGTCCGAGCCGCGAACGCTTTCGCCCGCCCGGCGGCGAACGTGAAATTCCTCATAGATCAGGTCGCACGGCAAATCGGGGTCGATCAACTCGGGGAACTCGGCAACATACTCCTCGATCAGCCGAGGCATCTGCCGACGCTGCCAGCGGTATTCCAGGTCGACCTTGATCAGCTCGATCAGGGCCAGCCGGCGGAAATTGGGCGGGTCGCGGGCTTCGAGCAGGTCGGCTAACAGCGGCGGCTCGGCGCCCGATTCCCACTGCTCGACCAAAGTCTCGATCCGGCCGGCGAGCAAGTCCCAGACCCGGCTCGAGTCGTCCATGCCCAACGTGGGTGTCGCGTCGGAAGAGTTCACGGCTGTCCCAGAGGGCGATTTGCTAGATTCGGCTGCCGGACACGGTCTGCTGCGCCGGTCGGATGCTGCACCGCGCAGACGCCCAGAGCCGATTCTCAGTGCCTCGGCTTCAATTTACAATCTCTTCGGTAACGCTCCCAGACACATCCGGCCTGCGGCGGCAGCGCCCGGCCAGGGAAACCCGACTATGAACGATGACGAACAACAGGCCCTGGTCGAGCGTTTGAAGCAAGGCGATGGCGAGGCGCTCGGTCAGTACCTGGCCGCCAAGGGTCCGCAGTTGTTGGGCTATATCGTCCGCCAGATGGGACCCGGCCTGCGTTCGCGCATCGAGCCCGAGGACCTGGCGCAAGAGGTGAGCGCCGAAGCGGTTCGATCGCTGCCGGCGATGGAGCTGGGCGATCGCGATCCGTTTGGTTGGCTCTGTCAGATTGCCCAGCGCAGGATCGTCGACGCCCACCGCAGGCTGTTCGGCGCGCAAAAGCGTTCCGCCGCCCGCGAGGTGTCAATCGACAACCGCACGGACGATTCCAACCGCGGCGGGTTTATCAACCTGCTCGTTGCCAGCATGACTACGGCCAGCCAGGCGTTTTCGCGCGGTCAGCGCGAGGTGAAATTGCTGGCCGCACTCGACGAGTTGCCCGAAGAGCAGCGCGAAGCGCTGCGCCTGCGCTACGTCGAGGGGCTGCCGTCGAAGGAGATCGCCGAGAAGCTGGGGAAGTCGGACGGCGCGGTGCGGGTGATGCTGTCGCGCAGCTTGACCAAGCTGCAAGGCATCCTGGGCCCCATGCTGGAAAAGTGAGTGCGCCATGACCGGCGTTCCGGTGGGCCTGTGCGCAGGGTGTCGCCACGCGCGGCGCGTGGAAACGGGGCGCGGCAGCACCTTCTATCTTTGTGGCCGCTCGCAACACGACCCGCGCTATCCCAAATATCCCCGGTTGCCGATGCTCGATTGCGCCGGGTTCGAGCGCCAACTCAATCCGGGCGATTCGACCGCGACGCCCGAGTAAGGCGTCTGCTCCAGTGGCGGGTGGCCGGCGCCGCTCGTCGCGCGATCGGTCAACCGGTCCGACGCAGCGCCGCAGTGAAAAGTTCGATCAGCTCGTCGCAGGCCGCTTCGTCATGCGCGAGCGACAAGTACAGCTTCGTACCCATCGGGTTGAGAAAGATCCCGCTGCGAAACAATTCGAGCATCAGCGCCCGCGCTCGGGCCCGATCGGCCCGCAACCCGCTACGATAGTCATGCACCGGCTGGGGAGAAAACACGACCTGGGCCAGGGGCCCATCGCCGAGGATCTGTCCGACCACGCCGTACGCCTGGAGCGCCCCGACCAGACCGGAGCGCAGATATCGCCCCAGGGCGTGCAGGCGCGCGTAGACCCCCGCGCCGCGGAACACACCCAAGGCCGCCAGGGCCGCGGCCGCCGAAATCGGATTGCCGCCCAGCGTCGATGCCGTCCAGACGTAGGGTAACTGGCCCAGGCGCTCCTCGCACACCAGCGCGAGCAACTCGCGTCGGCCGCCAAAGGCGCCGATTGGATAGCCGCCGCCGAGCGCTTTTCCATATGCCACCAGGTCGGGAACGACGCCGTAGTATTCTTGTGCGCCGCCGTAAGCGAGCCGGAAACCGGTGACCACCTCGTCGAAGATCAGCAGCACGTCGTGCTGGCGCGTCAACTCGCGCAGACCTTCGAGAAAACCGGGCCGGGGCGGCGTGCAGCGCTGCAACGGCTCGACAATCACGGCCGCCAGCTCGTGTACATGTGCTTCAATCAGTCGGCGCGTGACCGCCAGATCGTTGTAAGGCGCGACCAGAATCCCCACGCGGGCAATCTCCTCGATCCCGGCGCTGGTTGGGTCCGGTTGGGGGAAGTCGGGCGGCGCCTGCGGAAACAGGCTGGTCACGCCGACCTCGTTGGCGCCGTGATAGGCGCCCTCGAACTTGAGTATCTTCGGCCGGCCGGTGAATGCGCGCGCCAGGCGCTGACAATACATCGTCGCCTCGGTTCCCGAGGCGCAAAACCGAACCTGCTCGCAGGCCGGACTGAGCCGCACCAATTCGGCGGCCAAGGCCACGGTCGGCGCCGTGGGGTACGAAAAATTCGATCCGAGCGCCGCCTGCCGCGTGACGGCCGCGACAACCTCGGGCCGGGCATGGCCGACGAGCACGGAGCCCCAACCCGTGGAAAAGTCGAGAAACCGCCGGCCGGTCGTATCCCACAACTCGCAGCCGTGGCCGCGCTCGATCACGATCGACAGCTCAGACGGCAGGTTGAACTCTCCGTTCGACCCGGCCGGCATGACGAGCTGAGCCAATTCGGCGTGGTGGTCCATCGGCAGTCTCGCGGCAACGGGAAGCCTCACGGCGAACCACGACGCAAGCGGCGCGGTTAGCGGCGGAGTTCGTGTACGAACACGCGCTCGGGCGCAACGTGCTGGCGAGCCAGTTCTACCAGATGTGCGTGGTGCGTAAAGAACACGACCTGCACGTGATCGGAAAGCTCGGCCAAGGCCAACAGCGCCGCCGCCGAACGGCGATCGTCGAAGTTCACCAGGATATCGTCGAGCGCCAGCGGAATTGGCTCGTGCTCCTCGGCCCAGGCGCGCACGCTCGCCAGGCGCAGTGCTAGGAACAACTGGTCGGCCGTGCCTTCGCTCATGCCTTCGACGGTCAGCCAGGTCCCATCGGGCCGTACTCCCACGATCACTTCTTCGTCTTCGTCGATCTCCGTCCGCAGGCCCGCGAACGACCCACACGTCAATTGCGTGAAGAGCGTGCTGGCCCGATCGAGGACGGCGCTGGCGTTTTCGCGCCGGTAGCGGTCGACGCCTTCGCGGAGCACAGCTTGCGCCAGCCGCAGTACGGCGAGCCGTTCGGCGTCTCCCCGCAAGCGTGCCAGCAGCGATTCGCACCGTTCGGCCAGGCCGATGGCTCCCTCGCCCCCGCTCATGCGTTTGAGTTCTGTTTCGGCCTCGGTGGCGGCACGCAGGGCCGCATCGCGCTGTTCCTCGAGCTGAGCGATTCCAGACTGCAGCGTCTCGATGCGAGTCGGCAATTCATCGGCCTGCTGCACCACGTCGTCGACGAACTCGGTCAGGCTGCGCCCAGCAGCGAGTTCGCTCAATTGCCGCTGCGCCTCGCCGAGAGCGTTCTGCACCTCGCGGCGTTCGGTCGACTGCTGCTCGAGTTTTGCCAGCTGAGCGATTTCCTCGCACCCGGCCTCCTCGCAAAGCTGCGCGAGCATCGATTCGGCCTGGCGAAACGCCACCCGGGCTCTTTCCAGCCGTGACCGCTCGTCGGCCAGCCGCTCGGCCAGCGACTTGCGCTGCACGTCGGCCCGATGCGACTGAGCAAATCGCTCGGCAAGCTGGAGCACGATTCGTTCCGGCTCTTGGTCTCCCAGATCGGGCGCCAATCGTTCGGCAGCGGCAATTACGTCCGCGGCGAACTGCCGTGCCTCGGCATCGATGCCCGCTACCCGCACGGCAAACTGGTGGCGTCGGGCGCGTTGCTCGGCAATCTGCGCCAGGGTCTCCAGCACGCTCGCCGCTTGTTCCGCCGTCGCGTGTTCGGCCAGCCCCAGGGGGCGCATGAACTGCGCCCAATCGCGTCCCAGTTCTTGCAGCACGTCGGACAGCTTGCCTTGCTGGTGCTCCAAGTCGTGCAATTCTTTGCGCATCGCCGGCAACTGCGCGCGCCGATCGGCGCGCCGCCTGGCCGCGTCATGCAAGGCTTCGGCCCGATCGCTGGCCGCCTCGACCAGCGCGACGAGCGATACATCGGCCGCGGCGGGTGATAGCCCCAGCTCGGTCGCAATCCGGCCGACCGATATGCGCTGCCGGGCAAGTTCCTCGGAGCGATCGCGAATGTCTTCCACAGTTTGTTGCCATTGGCCGACAAGCTCGGCCAGCTCGCGCTGTCGCCGTAGCCAGGCCCGCATCTCGCCGGGCGGCAGCGGGGCCAACGCCAAGGGCTCCCAGAGCTGGACCCATTGGTTCTGCCACCGAGCGCAGGCCTCGCACGTCTGTTGCAGAGCCATGTCGGCATCGGCGGCGCGCCGGCGCGCGCGATCCAACTGGCCAGACAGCCTGGCCTTGTCGGCCACGCGGTCGGCCTCGCGCCGCAATCGGTCGGCCAGCTCGTCGGCGGCCTGTACGCACTGGGCGTATGCGTCCGGCAGATTGTCCCGGCTGCAGGCGGCAAGAAACTCGCCCTGCTCCGGAGCGCCAGGGCCGCCGCCTTGCCAGGCGGCCATGACCAAGCGCCAGCCACGGTCGCGCAACGCGCGCGCCGCGGCGAGATCGCTGGCCGACGGCACCGCGCCGGCGGCCTCGAGCTGGCCCAATGTCGCTTGCAGCTGGTCGATCTCCTGGTTGAGCTCCGTCAGATGGCGCTGTTGCGATTCACAGCGTGCGTCGAGATCGCGCCGCTGGGCGTCGAATCGCTCGATCGACTCCTCGGGCGGGACAGGCAAAGCTTGAACGGCCTCGAGTTCGCCCTGCCACAGTCCGAGGGCCTGCAGTCGAGTCTCGGCTTCGCGCTGCAGCCGCCTGCTTTTCGCCTGCAACTCGCCCAGCGCTGCCTCTTCCTCGGCCAGGGGCCGCAGCCGGCGCAGCTCGGCGCGCCAGGGCTGGAGCGAGCCTTCGGAGGTCACCGCATCGCACTCAGACTCGATGCGCGCAATTTCGCCGCGCAGCCGGCGGCAGTCGCGCTCGATGACCACGGACTGTTCGCGGGTGCGAATCAGCTTCTCGCTGAGTTGAGTGATGCCCAGCCTGACATGCTCGGGCACGCCGACCGCGAAGCCGTCGTCGGGCTCGTCGTCACGACCCAGGCGATGCAGCAGCTCGCGAATCAATTCGTTCGCCTGCTTGACCTCGTCGTGCAGCGCGGGCCGGTCGCGCATCGCCTTGCGATGGCTCCCCAGACGCTCGCGGAGCTCGTCGACCAGGTCATGCTCTTGGACCAGGGGCGTCGCCACCGGCAGGGCCTCGTGTTCCGCGCTCAGTCGCGTCAGGGCCTCCTCGGCGGCCCGGACCGTCTGCTGGGCATTGCGCAGATCGGCCTGCGCGCGCTCGCGGCGCGAACCGAAATCGACCGCCAACCAGGGGCCCTCGCCGAGCCGTTCGCGTTGGTCGACCAACTCGCGCCAACGGCTCACGGCGTAACCGGCCTTATGTAGCCGGTCGAGCCGCGCCAGTTCCGTGCGCGCCTCGGCCAATTGCGCGTTCAGCTCCTGACGCCGCGTTTGGGCGTTCTTGCACTGCTGGTCCTGCCGGCGCCATTCTTCTACCGAAAGCTGCGCCCGTTTGAGCATCAGCCGCGTGCTGTTGTATTCGGCCAGCGTGGCATTGATCCGCGGCTTGACGGCGCTGCGTTTGAAAAGTTCGTCCGCTTGAGCTTGCAAGTCGAATTGCAGGCGGCGCAAGGGCGCGATGCCGGCGCCAGCCGCGAACAACAGCTCGCCGACTTGTCCCCGGCCTTGCAGAATCTCTTTGCCGCCGGCGACCAGCGTCGCGTGATCGAGCGCGAACAGCATGCCGAACAGTTTCTGATCGACGCCTCCGAGCAGGCGGGTCAGGGCCTGCTCCTCGATCACCGCGTCGTCGCTGCCGTCGCGCAGCGAATTCTTGCGCGCCTTGCGCCGTACCACGTCGAGCCGCTGTCCTCCGCTGCCGCGCAACGATCCGCCGATGCGCAGCTCTTTGCTGAGGTGCAAAAAGTCGTCGCTCGAACGCTCCGGAATTCCGTAAAGCAAGCCGTGCAGGGCCCGCAGCGACGAGGTCTTGCCGGCTTCGTTTGGCCCGTAGATGACGTGCAGGCCCTGGTTGCCGGCCGACAAGTCGATGCCCAGCTGTGTGAACGGCCCAAAGGCCAACAGGCGGAGGGCGTCGAATCTCACGGCGTCGCACCCGGCCCGAGGAGCCGCGAGACCAGCAGCGGCTCGACTTCGTCAAGGAACTGGGCCAGCCACAACGGGTCGTCGACGCGCGTGGCTTCGCCCGGGTCGATCAGCTCGCTGGGCAACCTGGCGGCCAGATCGCTCAGATCGACACCCAGCTCGGCCAAACGCCGCGGATCGTTGCGCAACTCGGCGATCAGCCCACGCAACGAGTCCAAGGGGCCGAGCAGCTCGGCCGAGTCGGCCGCGGCCGTTTCATCCGCGCGGCTGCGCACCTGTAGCTTTTCGACCCAAATCTCGCCCTGGCCGACGTCGGTGGCCAAGGCACGGATGTCTTCGAGCAGTTCCTGGCGCACTGCCCGCAGCGGATTGGCCACCGCGGGTTCGCCCGCGAGCTCGATGCGCGCGGCCACGATGCGCCCGCCCGCGATCGCGGATTCCGCGCGCAAGGCCTCGCCCGCCAAGGCCAACGCATCGTCGCGGCGCGAGCCGCCGGGCAGATCGACCTCGACTCTCGACCAGCGGACGACGTCCAGCTCACGAAATTCGGTTCGCACGGCGCGCCGGTCATCGACCGACACGAGTAGGCAACCTTTGGGCCCGGTCTCGCGGATGTTCCGGCCTTGCAGGTTGCCGCAAAAGGCCACGTGCGGCTCCGCGTTCAGAACCTCGCGCGTGTGGACATGGCCGAGCGCCCAGTAGTCGTATTGCTTGGCCAGCAAACCCTCGAGCGAGCAAGGGGCATAGCGCTCGTGGCCTTCGCGACCGCCGGCGCAGGTATGCAGCAAACCAAGATTGAACGCTCCGCGCCGTGCGGCCGGATAGCGCGCCGACAAATCATCCGTTTCGGCGGCCCGGGCGAAGCTCTGCCCATGCACCACCAGGTCGTAATCGGGCAGTTCAATCGACTCGGGGTGCTGGTGTGAGAAAAACGTGACGTTTTCGGGCAACGGCAGCGAGCGGGTCATCTTGTTCGCCGCGTCGTGATTGCCGGCGATCAGGCACACCCGGATGCCGGCCGCCCGCAGCCGCGCCAGTTGACTGACGAAAAACAAGCCCGTGCTGTAGTCGGGCCAATCGCCGTCGTAGATATCGCCGGCCAGGGCCACGAGGACCACTTGCTCGTCGATTGCCAGATCGACCAGGGCCGCGCAGGCCCGGCGCGCGGCAAGCCGGATTTCCTCGACCGGCGCGCCGTCGTAGGTATCCAGTCCGCGCAGCGGGCTGTCGAGGTGCAAATCGGCGGCGTGAATGAACTTGAACAAGGATCCGTCCCCGGGCCGTGGGCCAAGTTCAGTTTGGGCGATTCACCAGGCGTCGTGCAAGATCTCGCAGATCTGGCCTAGCGAACGGCCCACGCGCTTCGTCTCGTCCGACGTCTTCAAGTGGGCATTGTTGACGAACAGGGCGAACGCCAGCTTCCGGCCCGAGGCCGTGGTCATGTAGCCGGCCAGCGCTTTGCTCACCAGCAGCAGCCGGCCGTCCAGCAGGTTTTCCCAATAATAGGTCCCGGTTTTTGCCTGTATCTTGCCGCGCGCCGGGCTCTCGGGGCCCACCGATTCGGCGAGAGTGCCATCGACCCCCAGGACCGGCATGGCCCGCAGATACACGTCGAAATCGGGCCGCTGCGCCATGGCCCTGAGCAACTGCACCGTGGCCCTCGGCGTGATGCAATCGCCGCGCGACCCGCCGGCGCCACTGCCGAATGAAATCGCCTGGACGTCGACGCCGGCGCGGGCCAGGAATTCGCCTTCGAGCCGCATGCCGTCGGACAACGACCGCCGCCCCTGCTTCACCGCCAGCAAGATGGGCAGGATGCTCGCGTGCAGGTTGTGGCTCACCTTGAGAATCAACCGCGCCTCCTCCGCGAAGGGTGGAGACATGAACTTCGCCGCGACCGGCAGCCCAGCCACCTGCTCTCTCGACGGCAGGGCGGCGGAATCGTTGCCGGCGGTCGCCGCGGCCTCGACGGCAACTCCGGCGCGACGCAAGGCCTCGATGAACAGACAGCGGGCAAACGCCGCAGCGTCGTCGACTTCCGCCACGCGCACGATCGGTCGCGAATTGGCCGGAATCTTGCCACGCACGACGATCCGGCCCGGGGCGATCATCTCGATATCGATCGCCGTTTCGCTGCCCGCGGCCGTGGTCTCGACAATGCTCTCGACGGAAATTCCGGGGGCCTGCGGCCGGTAAGTCATCGTCGCCATCTGGCCTTCGGCCGCAGGCGTGACCACCACGTCGACGACGTTGTCATTGACGATGATCGGCGTGAGCGTGCTGGGACCGCTGCCGGTGCCCATTTCGTGATCGAACAAGCGATCGTCGATCAGCACATTGCCCGAAACCAGCGAGATCCCCGACGCGCGCACCTGCCGCGCCAGTTCGTCCAATCCAGCCAATGGATCGGGTTCGGTCATTTGAGCATCGAGGCCGCCGTTGGCGTACGTGTGATCCGTGTCCTTGAAAGCGATCTCTCCCGCGCTCGTGGTGCGCCCGCCTAGCGTGAGGTCGCCACTGGCGATCAGAATCAAATCGCCGTGGAGCTTGCCGGACAGGGCCAAGGGTCCGGAATAGACCACACGCGTCTCGAACCGATAGTCGGCTCCCAGCGCATCGAGCGCCGCGGCCACCGAGTAGAGCTTCGTGGTCGAAGCGGGCGCAAACAACTTGTCGCCGTGGAATTCGTGGAGCACCTCGCCCGAGGCCAGATCGGCGACGAGTAATCCCCAGTGGGCCGACTTGTATTCGGGCGCGTCGATCACCTCGGCGAGGCGCGCATCCAAATCGCCGGCCACTGCCGCTCGGGAAACCGTCAAGCCGAACAGCAAGACGCCGAGCAGCGGAAGCAAAGGTGAGGCGAACTTCAGTGCTGACATCATGTAACTTATCCCTTCCTCTCTCGTGTGCCGGACGGGCACATTGTAGACCGGCGCGGTGCAGGTCACTACGCGGCGCCGGGGCCCCGGCAGGACGCCGCCTGGGTTTTTCTTGCTGCGACCAGGATTGCTTGCTCCAGGCCGGAGTTTGCGCAAGAATCAGAACCAATACAGAGTTGCCAACGGCCAGGACGGAGCCACATGGATGAATGCACTTCCCGGGGCGCAGGATCGGCCTTGGTACATCACCGATCGTTGGCAGCAGTACGAAGGTGAGCTGCGGGCCAACCTGCTGCGCACCATCGGGATCGGCGGCTTCTACACCGTCGAGTTGATCAACTATCACGGCCTGCGGCTGGGCGGGCTCGAACTGCCCAAGGTCGAAGGCGTCGACGGACGATTTCATCTGGCTGTGACCGTGCTATGCGCGGCGTGGTCGGCGCTCGCCCTGGGCGTCTATTCGAGCCTGCGGCAGCAATACTTTCCGCCGGCATTCAAGTTCGTCACGACGGCCGCGGACATGGCGCTGTTGACCGGCCTGCTGACCATCGCCGCCGGCCCGCGCAGCCCGTTGCTGGTGGTCTATTTCCTGCTGATACTCCTGGCTGGACTGCGATTCAGCTTGTCGCTGGTCTGGTTCGCGACCGGCTGCGCCCTGGCCGGCTACTTGTTTCTGCTTGGCTATGCCCGCTGGTATGCGCCGCAGCCCGAAACGGTGATCGTACCCCGCTACTACCAGTTGATCTTTTTGCTGGCCCTGATGTTTTCCGGAGTGCTCCTGGGCCAACTGATTCGGCGCGTGCGCGGCATCGCCGCGGACTATGCCCGACGCCAGGAGGCGGACGTCGCGCGTCTGACAGCAGAAGGAGCCCGCCCTTGAGTTCCGCGACCGAGACCGCTGAACCCATTGCCGACGCCATCATCTGCCCCGAATGCGGCGCTGCAAATCTGACCATCCCCGGCGCGCCGCGGCCAGCGGAGTGTTGGTTGTGCCGGCGTGTCTTCGGTGCCGCCGATGCGATGCGCGCCTCCTCGCCGGCAACCGAGCAACGGCCGCTGCAGTTCGGTCTGAGTTCCCTGCTGTTGTGCATCACGCTGGTGGCGATCTTCTTCGGGTTGCTGGCCGCGGCACCACCGATGGCCGTCCTGTTCTTCCTGCTGACCCTGCCCGCGCTCATTCGCACGACCGTCGTCCTCCGCCGGCGCGGCCAACCGGCCACGTTGGGCGAAAAATTCCTGCTGCTCTGGTCGTCGGCCGGCGCGGTATTCGTGGCCTGGGTTTCGGCCGCGGGAGCATTCTTGGCGGTCTGTACGGCCGGGTTCGTAGGCGGTGCCTTGGCGCTCGAATCCTTGGGCGTGGGCAGCGAAGAGGCGCTGAGCTACGACTTGATGTTTGGTGCCGTGCTGGGTGCTGTGGCCGCTTTGCTGGTGCTGGTCGGACTGCTGAGATTCTTTTGGCGCGCGCGGAACACCGCGCCACCCTGCGACGAGCCCCCCTCTAGCACTCAGGCACTCTGAGTCGTGCGCCGAATGATTGAAGCTTCAAACAGCCCAACTGCCGAGCCTGCGTCAGCTTTCCTTTGTCCGAAGTGCGGGGCCATGAACGTGCTCGCAGACGACGCACCGATCATCGTTCCCTGTTGGCTTTGTAAGGCCAGAGTAAACACCACCGTACAAAGATACGCCGCGCGGCCTGCCCGCGGGTCCTCCGCGGGCAATCTCACGACTGCGCTGGTGTTGTTCGATCTGATCGTCGTAACTGCCGGCCTCACGGCCGTGGCGCCTGCAGCAGGGCTGATGTTCGTGATCATGGTTCTGCCTCTCTTGATTCACGCAGGCCTGATCGCGTTGCGCCGCGATTCGGGGCCCACGCCGCTCGAAGCCATCTGGATCACAATCACCACCCTGGCGGTATCCGCCTATGCGGTTGTTGCGATGGCGGCCTTCTTTTTCATGGCTTGCGTAAACCAGACGTCCGGCCGCCAGGCGAACGAAGAGTCTTTCGCCCGCCTCTCCAATCGAATGCTGACGATCGCTGGGGTTACGGCGGTTGTTGTCGCACTCGTGAGCGCGGTGATTTATCGATTTTCCGCGCGCGGCCTGCGTCGCGAGCTTGAAGACTTGAACCAGGATCAGCCTCGGCCGTAGGAGCCACACGAAGCATGCAACTGCGCGACTACACAATGCTTGGCACCACGCAGAGCCTTTGCCCGGAGTGCCTGGCCGTGGTACCGGCGAAGATTCTGGTGAGGCAGGGGCGCGTCTATTTCCGCAAGCACTGTCCGACGCACGGCACACGCGAGGATTTCATCTGCTCGGACGTGTCGGCCTACGACCGCCTCGAATACAGCGTGCCGGGCCGCATCCCGGCGGAATTTGGCACCACGCCGCAACGCGGCTGCCCGTACGATTGCGGCCTCTGCACCGAACACGAGCAACACACCTGCGTAGGGCTGGTTGAAATCACCGACTCGTGCAATCTGCGCTGCCCGATGTGCTTCGCCTCGAGCGGACCGGGCGGCAAACACCTGAGCCTGGCCGATGCCTGCCGTGCCATCGATCGCCTGGTCGAGGTCGAAGGTCGGGCCGAAGTGGTGCAACTTTCCGGCGGCGAGCCCACTTTGCACCCCGAGTTTGTCCAGCTGGTCGAGTACGCCTGCAACCAGCCGATCGACGTGGTGATGATCAACACCAACGGGATCCGGCTGGCGAACGACGACGACTTGCTGGAAAAACTCGCGGCGCGACGCAAGCGGCTGGAGATCTACCTGCAGTTCGACGGCCTGCGCGAATCGAGCTATCGCGAACTCCGCGGCGAGCCGCTGCTGGCTACAAAATTGCGGGCCGTTGAAAAATTGGGCCGCCAAGGGCTGCGCACAACTCTCGTCGCCACGTTGCAAGGCGACTTGAATCTCGACGAGGTCGGCGACCTCGTGCGGTTTGCCATCGTGCGCCCCTGGATTACGGGCGTCAGCTTTCAACCGGCCACTTACAGTGGACGGCACGTCTTACCTGCCGACCTCGAAAACCGCGTGACCTTTCCCGACGTGGTGCGGGCACTGGTCGAGCAGTGTGACGGGCTTTTCCAGTCCGACGATTTCTTGCCGCTGCCCTGTGCGCACCCGAATTGCCACACGCTGAGCTATTTGTATCGCAGCCAAGGCAGGGCACGCCCGCTCACGCGATTCATCAACGCCCACGAGCATCTCGAGCTGCTTTCAGGCGGCATCACCTTTAACCGGCCTCGGGCTCGGCAGTTGATTGAAGAATATTTGGCGCGAGTCGGCGCGTGCGGCCCCGGCTGTGGCTGCGGGCCCACGTTGGGACCGGACAAGGAAGACCAGCCCGGGTTGCCCGTGCTTGGCGACGCGCCAGCACCGCGCGACGAGCTGGCCGAAGAGTTCTTCCGCCGGGCCTTGGCCGAGCAGGTCGATCCGGAAGACGTGCTGCGCATCACGATCACTTCGTTTCTCGACGCCTATAACTTCGATCTGCGGCGACTGATGAAGTGCTGCATCCACCACGTTTTGCCCAGCGGGCACGTCGTGCCGTTTTGTGCCTACAACGTGCTGTACCGCGAAGGGCACGTGCCGCTGCCAACGCTGGAAAAGCTGCAGATCGACGCCCCGGTGTCGCGAGCCGCGGCACCGCTGGTGCAGCTAGCGGAACCTGGACGATGAATCTGGCGTACGCCGGCGCCATGGGGGTGGCCCTAGCGACGGGCCTGATCGTGTCCAGGCGCTTTCCAACCGAGGCTCCGCTGCGGCGCGGCGAGCGCATCGGGCTCGCGATCGGTGCCCTATGCGGGGCGATGTTCACCGCGCGCCTCCCCTTTGTGCTCGGCGCTGCCCGCGACTGGACGCAAGCCGACTGGTTCGCGCCCTCGGGCAAGACGATCGTGCTCGGGCTGGTAGGCGGCTACCTGGGCGTCGAGGTGGCGAAGTGGGCCTTGCACATTCGCACCAAGACAGGCGACAGCTTTGCGGTGCCGGTTGCGGCATCGATTGCCGTCGGGCGACTCGCTTGCTTCGTGGGCGGGTGCTGCTACGGCACCGCAACGATACTTCCCTGGGGCGTCGATTTCGGGGACGGGGTGCGCCGTCATCCCGCGCAACTCTACGAAGCCGCGTTCCATTTCGCGGCAGCCCTGATCCTCTGGCGGCTGTACCGGCGTGGTGCTTTGCGGCGCCAACTGATCAAGCTGTACATCCTCGCGTATCTGGCCTACCGCTTTGTGTCGGAGGAGTGGCGCCCAGAGCCGGAGATGTGGCTCGGCTGGACCGGATATCAATGGGCCGCGGTCGTGCTCGCGCCCTTGTTCGCCGGGCTGTGGTGGCTCGATTCGCGCCGCGCCGCGGCCGAGACTAACGACACCACCTCGTCGACCTCGGGTACGCGGCCAAAGCCGATTTTGCCCAGCCAGCCGCGCGTCCGCCGCTTGTCGTAGATTTCGCTGCCATCGGCGACGACCCGGAACATCCCCGGAAAACCGGCCCGGAGCATCACCTGCGCACCGTGTTCGCGTTCGAGCCGGGCTGCCACCTGGCGTGCCAAAGGGCGATATCCGCAAGGCAAGCAATAGACGATTTCGACCTGCATCGTGCGTGGCCCTCGTCGAGACGGCGACGGTTCGGCGGCGCGGGCGACCTGAATCACACCAGGCCCTTACGGACCGCCCACACCGCTGCTTGGGTGCGATCCGAGACGCCGATCTTGCGGAGCATGTTTTGCACGTGCTCTTTGACCGTCTCGTAGCTGATATCCAGCGTCTGGGCGATCTCGCGATTCGTCAAGCCCAAGGCGATCTGGCGCAGAACGTCCGCCTCGCGTTGGGTCAGGGGCACCTCCGTATCGCCCCCCAGCCGCGGCGCGGCCAAGGCGCCGGTGACCCGTCGCAATTCTTCCCGCGTCCAGATGGCGTCGCCCGCCGCGACGGCCCGAATGGCCGTCAGCAATTCATCGCGAGTGCATTCCTTGAGCAAATAGCCCGCCGCGCCGAGCGCCACGGCCCGCGCGACGTAGGTGGGATTGTCGTAGGCCGAGAACATCAGCACGGCCTGGTCGGGATGGTCGATTTTCAGGCGGCCCAAAGCTGCCAGGCCGTCGCCCCCGCCCATGCGCACATCGAGCAGGACAAGGCTAGGCTTCAACTCTGAGGCCAACCGCACGGCTTCGTCGCCCGTCGCCGCCTGGCCGACAACTTCGATTTCGGTGCCTGCCAACAACATGATCAGGCCATCGCGAACAACAGCATGGTCGTCGGCGATGACGATGCGAATGGACATGAACGAACTCACTCGAACTCAATCAAAAACGTCGGAGATACGCGTTGCCCGGGTGGTCACTCGGTGCCGACTGTCATGCAATCGCGAAATTCGTGAAGCGCTGCTGTCCGTGGAGGCCTCGCCGTTGGGTCCAACCGTGAGTCATCGCCGTACCAAGGAAGTCGTTTCCCGGAATCTACGGGCGGACATCACATAGCCCTGGGCAAACCGCCGCGCACGTCTTTCGTGCGTTGCTGTTCGCGTGCTCCACAGGCAATGCGCTGCCCAACACATTGCAATTGCAGACACCTGCTGTTGCGTGAAGCGACGAATTCATCCAGGCCACAGCGCCCGAAAAACTTCACACGCCGACGCCATGCCTTGAGCGCTCGCTTCCGCCCGAAGGTTTCGCTCAACCGCGAAACTACGGCGATACGCCCTGAATCCGACGTGTCTGCGCTACCCCAGTCTCTTGGGGGCATTCCAAACCACCCTATGCACCAAACCGTGTTGCGAGGCAATTATTGCGTTTTTTTTCCCAGCAGTAAGTGGTTGCCACGAAAAGGTTTGTATTTTATTTTTCGCATAGCATCATTGGCGCAGTCCCAGCAACCACCTGGGGGGATCGGCGCACGAAAAGACGGGAGTCGTGGCATCCGCGCGGGAGAAAATGCGACCAGCGCCATCCCCCCCGTGCGCCTTAAACGCCGACTTACCGCACGAGGCGGAACTTCCGGAAGTTCGGATAGAAAGGCACGGGATAGCCCACGACGTCGATCGAGACCGGCGTTTCCCAGGCGTGCGGCCAGTAGACGAACATTGCCTTGCCGATCAACAAACTGCGATCGACGAGCGCCGGATCGCCGGAGTTGTCCGAGCGCAGCCAGAGCCGGCTGTCCATGCTCGCGGAGCTGTTGTCGCCGAACATTAAGAACTGATTAGCGCCCATCACAAATTCGACGGGCCGCCGGCCGTCGAAAAAACCCCACACGTTCGGATCGGACATCATGCGGCGAATGTGTTGCTCGTCGAGTTGGGAGAACAGCGGACAATTGGGATCGTAGTCGTCAATGCTGATGCTGTAGTCGGGAAACTGCCGCGGCGCGCGGCAGGCGATGTAGTAGATGTCGCGCCGGAGCCGCAAATGACGGACGTCGACCTTGGCTCCTTGGGCCCCGATTCGGGCCGGTCGCAAATCGTCGGGTTGCGGTCGCGCGGCGCTGGGTGTCGGGTACGGGAGGCCGCCGCCGACGCTCTCGGGAAACTCGATCACGTCGCCGTCGACCCACAGGAACAGTTGATCGTCGACGTTCGCAAAGCTGAGTTCATACTCGCCCGATCCTTGGACCGGCGTGTGCGCTTTGCCCAGCACCTGCCCATCAATCGACAGGCTGGCCTCGCCTGACGACAACTCGATCGCACACTGGTAGTGGCGCCCGGCTTCGACCAGATCGATGAGCAGCTTGCCGGTGTCGGCAGCCACGTCGCAGGTAAAGTCGATCGCCAGGTCACCGACCCAGTGCAGCCCTTGGGCGAAGAGCGCTTGTTTCTTCGGCGGACCCGTCGCAGTCGTCGCGCCGGTGTTATAGGCGCAGAAATCGGTAACGAGCTGCGGCGAGACCGAGGTACCCGCCGGCAAGGGTCCTTGTTCCAAGGCCTGCCAATCGTTCCACGAGGGAGGCGTGTGCTCGTAGGCCAGCCAACTCGCCGCGTCCGCCTTGGCTGTGACGCTGAACCGCCGCCCCTGGTCTTCGGCTTGCCAAGCCGCGCCGCCGGCCGTTTCGCGCGATTGCCAGCGCAAGGGCCAACCCCGTTCGATCAACTTCTCGAGCAGGTAGTCGTTGTCGTAAACCTCTTGCAGCGTGGCGCGGACTTTTTCGGCAGGCTTGCGCGAAATTTTGAAGGCCGATTCACCCTGAGGACGGACGTAGAGATCGCCGTGCCAGACGCTCAGCGTTTCGTTTGGCAGTCCAACCAGGCGCTTGATGTAGTTCGTCTCGGCGCCGTGCGGATATTTGAACAGCGTGACGTCCCAACGCTGTGCCTCTTGGCCGCCGTAGTAGGTGAACTTCGCCGCCTGAATTCGGTCGCCGGAGTAGGTGCGATAGCTGCGCCCCAAGGGGTTGTCTTGGTCGAGCCGAGTAGGAAATCGGCACATCGGACAGGTCGCGCTCTTGATCAGATCGCCGGTTTGCCGACCGGTTTCCAAATCGACCTCATGACTGGCGCCCACCTGATACGCATAGCCACATTGTGGACACTCGAAGTCCTTGTGCATGCCCATCAGCGTCGGCGCCATCGAGCCGGTCGGGATTTCGAAACCCTCGGCCTCGAACGTCCGGAACAGGAAGGCGAGCATGAACGCGATGACGACTGACTCGATCGTCTCGCGAGTACTGTCAACCTTGGGCTGCTGCTTTGAGGGGGGGGCAGTGGCCTTCGAGGGTGCGGAAGATCGTTTCGCCATGAAAGTCGAGTCGAGAGGTATGCGCGAGAGGTCCTGGATCGAAAGCGGGAGCAGGTAAAGGCTTAGCCGCCGTCCGTGCCACGGCAGCCTACAAGTCTTCCACCCGACTCGAGTATTTCGAGCCCCACGCGCCGTTCTTGCGATTTGGGCTCAATTCGTCAAGTCGAGTTGCTTAACCCACTGGGTACAAAGGCGTTAGGGCCCCGCTTCTGCATTTGCGCCGAATTTACGCCGTGCTAGCAGCAACCCAACACCCGCTTGCTAGCTTAAGCGCCGTTCGGCACGGATTGCGCTGAGTGGGCTCATGGGCAGGTCGCGCCGGGCTCGCTCGTCAAAGATTAGCGACCGACAAAGGCACTTGCCATGCTCGTCCTGTCGCGGAAGTTGAGTGAGTCGATCGTCATCGACGACACGATCGTCGTCACGGTGCTCGAACTCGGCCGCGGTCGCGTGCGGCTAGGAATCGAAGCGCCTGCATCCGTGCCCGTTCATCGACAGGAAGTCATGATAAACGGCAACGTGCCGCGCCGCGCGGCGGCCCCGGCGCCCATGCCGGTTGCCAGCTTGCCGGCGGCCGTCCCGGGCTGAGCCGATCCCCCTCGTGGCCAACTCAAGCGTTGAGCACTGCGCCGCGCGAGCGCGGTCATAGGCGCGATCGGCTGCTGCCTGCTACAACCGGGCAGCCTCAAGAACCGCCCTCGCGGCCTTGCCGACCGCGCCGAACATGCTCGACCCTTACGACGACGCCGGCTGGGAGACACTTCGCACCGAGTGGCAATTCCCGCCCGAGGTGACTTACCTCAACCATGGCGCCTTTGGTCCGTCGCCGCGGCGGGTGCGCCAAGAGCGAGTCACCTGGATCGATCGGATCGAGTCGCAGCCGGCCGATTTCTTCGAGCGCCATCTCGAACATGAACTGCATCGCGTGGCGGCGCGGCTGGGATTGCTGGTCGGCACCGCGGCCGAGAGCCTGGTGCTGCTCGACAACGCCACCGCAGCCATGAACGTCGTCGCGCAGAGCGTGCAGCTTGCCGCGGGTGACGAAGTCTTGCTGACCGATCACGAGTACGGTGCCGTGGCGCGGCTATGGCAGCAGCGCTGCGATCTCGGCGGCGCGAGCCTGCGCACCGTGGCGCTGCCGACGCCGCTCACGTCGTCCGACGAAGTGGTCGAGCGCGTCATCGGGGCCATCACGCCGCGCACGCGCCTGCTGGTGGTCAGTCACGTCACGTCGAAGACGGCCGTGGTGCTTCCGGTCGAGGCGATTTGTCAGCGGGCACGCGAACTGGGCGTGCTGGTTTGCGTCGATGGACCGCATGCCCTGGCTATGCGACCGCTGGATCTGGCAACGCTCGACGCCGATTTCTATGCCGTGAGCTGCCATAAATGGCTCGCTGGACCTTTCGGCACAGGATTTCTCTATGCCGCCCCGCGCGTGCAAGCGCAGGTGCGGCCGATGCTCATCAGTTGGGGCACTCCGCCGGCCGGCGCACGCGGCGATTGGCGCGACGAATTTGTCTGGCTGGGCACCCGCGATCCTTCGGCTTTTATGGCTTTGCCGGCCGCGATCGATATTCTCGAGGACATCGGCATCGAAAGCTTTCGCCAGCGCACGCACGATTTGGCGCGGTATGCACGTCAGCAGATTGCAGAACTAGCCGGGCTGCCGCCGCTCGTGCCCGACGATCGGGCGTGGTACGGATCGATGATCGCCGTGCCGTTGCCCTCGGGCGATCCCGTCGCGCTCCATCAGACCCTGTGGCAACGGTATGGCATCGAAGTACCGGTTTCGCTGTGGCAGGATCGACCGCTCATCCGCGTGTCGTGCCATGTCTATACGCGCCGGGCTGACATCGATCGACTCTGCGAGGCGTTGCGCCGCGAATTGCGCAGCGCTTAACAGACGGTTGCCCGCAGTTCCGACTGGCGCGGCGACCGTCGCCGCTCGAACTCGACGGGCGACAGACAAGCGGCGATCGTGCGAAGCAATTGGGGGCGATCGATCGGCTTGGCGCAGTAGTCGTCGCAGCCTGCTGAAATGCAGGTATCCCGGGCAGAGCTCATCGCGTGGGCGGTCAAAGCAACAATCGGCCCGAGATAGCCGGAGTCCCGCAGCTTCCGCGTGGCGTCGTAACCGTCGAGCACGGGCATCTGCATGTCCATCAGAATCACGTCGAACGGAACGCCTGCGTCGCGCGCGGCGAGGGCCTTTTCGCACGCCACGAGACCGTTCTCGGCCACTTCAACCGTGGCTCCGGCCTTGCGCAGTACATGGGTAATCAACCGCTGATTGCCCAACCCGTCTTCCGCGAGCAGGATGCGGGCCTCGATCTGCACGGCCGGTTGTACTGCTGGCGCTGCGCCGCGGGTCGTCTCTTCGCGCGCCTCGAGAGGGTTCACCCAGGTGACTTTCGAGCTGTCGTGCAGCGCAAGTTGCAAGCGAAACCGGCTCCCCTCGCCATAGGTGCTCTCCACGGAGATATCTCCGCCGAGCATTTCGGCCAACCGCTTGCTGATGCTCAGGCCCAACCCCGTGCCGCCAAACTTGCGGGTCGTCGACGAGTCTGCCTGGCTGAAAGGCCGGAACAAGCGGCTCAATTGCACCGAGGTCATCCCGATGCCGCTGTCGCGGACGTCGAATTGCAGTTGATGGCCCAGCCCGCTTTCGTCGGGTATACAGCGGGCCGTCAGGCATACCGTCCCATGTTCAGTAAACTTGATCGCGTTGGCGACCAGATTGATGAGGATCTGCCGTACCCGCGTCGGATCGCTTTCGATCGAGGCGGGCAAGGTCCCCTCGAAGGCCAAGGACAACGACAGGCCTTTGGCGTCGGCGCGGACTTGCATCAGCTTGATCACGTCTTGTGCCAGCTCGAGAGGTGCACAACGAATGCGCTCGACCTCGAGGTGTCCGGCCTCGATCTTGGACAAGTCGAGAATGTCGTTGATGAGCTCGATCAAGTATTCGCCGTTACGACGAATAGTGAGCAAGGCGTCGCCGCGTGGAGTGCCCGGCTCCGCACCCGGCTCTTCCAGCAACACCTCGGAGTAGCCGAGAATGGCCGTCATCGGCGTGCGGATCTCGTGGCTCATGTTGGCCAGGAATTCGCTCTTGGCCCGAGTCGCCGTCTCGGCGGCGTTGATGAATTGCTGCAGGCAGGTGTTGGTCGTCTCCAGGGCATACGAATACGACTTGAGGTCTTCCTCCGCCTGGCGCCGTTCCGTAATGTCGCGCACCAGGGCGATGAACCGCGTCTGCTTGTCATCGGCATCGCAGTTCGGTTGGGCCTCGACCGCGACCCAGAACCTGCGCCCGTGCTTGGCACAACAGCAAACTTCCAGCGAAAAGCCCTCGCCGCGCGCTACCGATTGGCGGATCTGCTCGACCGTGGCGAGATCGGTCTCTGCCCCTTGCAGGAACGAGCAGTCCTGGCCGAGCACTTCGGCCAGGGTGTAGTCGGTCATCCGCTCGAAGCTCTCGTTCACCCACTCGATCTTGCCCTCCGCGTCGGTGATGATGACCGCGTTGTCAGTGCGTGCAGCCACGAGCGCGAGCTTCTTGGCCTGGCGCTGGCTTTCCGTCAAGGTGCCGAAGACGCGCTCGAAGGCGCGAGCCAATTGACCAATCTCGTTGGCCGGTAACTGGGCCGGTACGACGAACCGTCCGCTTTCGAGGCTCGCTACCGTCGCCTGGGCCAGACGTTGCAAAGGGACCAGGACCCACCGTCGCAAGAGCGTGGCCACGACGAACCAGACCGCCAGGATCTGGCCCACGACGATCAGCACCGACTCCAGGGCGACGTGCCGGGCCTCGGCACGGATTTCGGAAAGATTGACCGCGACTGCGACCACGCCGGAAGGATGTTCGGCAGGCGATTTCCCCCTGACCGTCAGCGGCACCAGCACAAACGTGCGCTCGTCCCCGGCGTGCTTCGCATTGATGATCAGGCCACGGCCGTCGCGCGAGACCCGCTTCATCGCGGTCATCAGTTCTGCCGACTGGACGGTTGTTCTGCGGCGCTGACCGCGGAAACTGCTGGCGGTCACAACGTTTCCATCGGCAGCGAACACCGTCACTTCGGACGAGTCGTCGATGGCCACCAGGCGTTCGATCGCCGCCTGGATCTGGGCGCGCTTGAAATGCTCCGTGCCTGCGTCGCCGAGAATCTGAGGCAGGGCCGCGCCCAGCGACTGCGCTCGCGCTAGTGCCCTTTGTGTGTTGTGTTCGACGCGGCTGTCGTACTGCAGAAAAGCTTGCAGCAAACCGACGGCCAGCAGCGCGAGCATCATCCAAGCGACGATGCAGCGGACGAGATCGGTACAGTTGTCAAACTGGTCGCGGAACGAGCTTGCGGACATGCAGCGGCACCGGTTGCAAGGCTTTGCCCCGGCGACCGCATCGTCTCGCAAACCTGCCCAATAGAAACCACAAGATCAGTCGCCTATGAACATATAGGGCGCAACAGATACCCCGACAGGATCAGACACTTAGACCCTGCATTTTCTACAGCCATTCGTTCCGGCCACACCGATTCTCCGGCTTGTACGGAGCGGCTATTTTTCCGATGCTTTCGCTGCATTGGACTTCTTCACGTCGCGCACGTACTTGTGGCACTTGACGCACTTCATCGTCATTTCGACGTAGGCGAGTGCGGAGCCGTCCAAGTTCTTTTCATCGGCCGCCTTGGCCATCGCCTGGGCCGTGCGACGAAATTCGGCGCTCTGCTTGGCATATTCGTCCGATTGCAGCACCTGCCAGGTCGAATCGAGGCTGATCAGGCTCAGTTTTTGCGCCTCGGTGGCGATTTGCTCGAAATCTTCCAGCACCACGCCCTCGAGAACCGCCTCGGCGTGAACCAACTTCTGCTGCATGAACTCGCTTACCTGGTCTTCGTCTTTCGGCGCACCGGCCCACGAGTCAGGCACCAAGGCCCACAACGCGGCACCTGCCAGCATCCCCGCGGCAATCCATGACGACCTTTTCATCGTGCTCGGCTCCTCAACTAAGATCTCGCGTCGCGCCCCCCCCCCCCCAATCTTGAGCAGTTGCAAGCGACGTACCAGGGAGTTGAACGACTTGCCCGTTAAGCTGCAATGCGGAAAGTTACGGCCTGCTCTCCACGACCGACAAATCAAGCCTTATTGTGGGTGCGTTTTCGACCCACCAGGTGAGCGGAACGTAGCGCCGCCCGGTGATTGTCGCGCCGAACTGCCCCAACTATCATGCCCCGGATGAGGCATTCGCGGCAGCATCGACGTATCTCGGGCCAAGCATTGCTGCTGGCGTTTCTCTGCCTGCCCGGGCTTGTGCAGCCTGGCCGTGCTCAGGCGCCGAACCCGGCCGGGTCGACGGGCGACAACGACGACGAAGGCATCGACACCCGTCCCGCGCCGGGACTGTTGGCGACCTATCGCGGCCAGTCCGCTTCGATCACGTTCTCGCGCCTCGAAGACGAACCGACGCTGTTCGTCGCGGCGGACGAGGTGCCCGATCCCCGGCTGTCGCCCCGGGCGTGGTCGGTTCAATGGTCGGGTCAGCTCGAATCGATCGCCGATGCCAGCTATCGACTGGCCGCGCTTATTCACGGGACGCTCTCCGTACGAGTCGATGGGCAGCTCGTTCTGCAAAGCAAGTCCGACGAGCCGGCCGAGACGGTGAGCGAACCCTTTGCCATGCCGCTGGGTTGGCATGCGGTCGAAATCGATTTTGCGCCTGCCGCCCCCGATGCGCAATTGCGCTTGTCGTGGGAAAGTGACTTCTTCGCCCGCGAACCGATCCCCGCGTCGAGCTGGGGGGTGCCCGCCGCTCATCAGGAACAACCAGCCACGGGCGATCTCGACCCGTTCGACGCCGGGCAGTTGATGTTCGAGGAACACAACTGTATTCGGTGCCACGGACCCGAGGGACACGCAGAGCAGCCTGGACGTCCGATGCGCCCTGCGCCGCGCCTGGAGCTGCATGCGCCTCGTCTGAACCGGGCCTGGGTCGCGGCCTGGCTGGACGATCCTCAGGCCTACCGGGCGGAAGCGACCATGCCCCGCGTGTTCGCCGACGGCCCAACCGATCGCGCCGAGCGCTGGGCCATTGCCAGGCTGCTTGCCGCCAGCGACGCGCCGGCCGAGGTTCCACCTCGGGACGACGCGTTGGCTGCGCAAGGCGAAGCGCTCTTCAACACGATCGGCTGCACCGTCTGCCACCTCCGCCAGGGGCAGCGTCCGGCCCGCGCGACGCTCGCCCGGATCGGGAGCAAGCTGGCCAATGCGCACCTGGTCGAATTCTTGCAGCATCCCGAGGCGATTGATCCCGCGGGGCGGATGCCCAACCTGCGGCTCGAGGCAACGCAGGCAACGGCCCTCGCCACCTGGCTGATCGCGCGCGACGCACAAAACTCCGCCGTGGCTGCTTTGCCTGCGCCGAGCGACGCCGAGATTACCGCGGCGTTCGATGCCGCGAACCCTGCGGCAGAGCTGCGCCGCGCTTTTGAGGCTGCCGGCGCTACGGACAAGGCCGGCATGCTCGGACGCGCGGCGATCGCCAAGCGCCGCTGCCAGGCCTGTCATGAGCTCGCGCCGCAATTGGTCGCCGAAACGATTTCGCCCAGCGCGGCGCCCTCGCTCGGCAAGATCACTGAACACGTGCGGCAAGCCGTGTCCGCAAAGCATTCAGCCGGCGGCTGCCTCGCGCCAGCCGGCCAGGCCCCGGTCCGGGCCCCGCGCTTCGGTTCGTCGTTGCATCGCGAAAACACCGCACACTATCTCGCCACCGCGGCTGCGTGGCCCCCTGCGGCTGCGCCCCGGCAAGCCGCCCGGTTGACCCTGGCGCGTTTCAACTGCCTCGGGTGCCATCAGCGCGGGGCCCAAGGCGGGCTTGCGAGCGAATTGCTCACGCAGCTCATGGCCGGACAGTCGGCCGAAGCGGCAGAGATGATCGCTCCGCCGCCGTTGACGTCCGTCACATATAAGCTGCGCTCGCAGGCGTTGGCCGACGTGTTGACCGGCGACGCGCGCTCGCGACCGTGGATGAGCCTGCGGATGCCGGATTTTGGCACTGCCAATGTCGGCGAACTTCCGCGGCAGCTCGCCGCGCTCGAGGGACATCGACTCGCAACCGATTCGAGCTTGCCCGAGCCTGATCCCGAGTTGGCCGAGGCGGGCCGCACGCTGATGGGCTCGCAAGGGTTCGGCTGCACGAAATGTCACGATCTGCTCGGTCACGCGAGCAGCGGAACGCGCGGGCCGGACCTGGCCAAGGTGCCTCAGCGTATCGAACGTGCCTGGTACGAGCGCTGGATGATCGACCCGCAGCGCATCCAGCCGGGCACGCGCATGCCGACGGTCTTCTTCCAAGGCCAATCGCCTTACAAGAACGTGTTGGCAGGAGATCCGGCGCGCCAGCGCGAGGCGATCTGGCATTACCTGATCGCCTGCCGCAATCTGCCGCTGCCTGAGGGCGTGCGCTCAGCCTCGAGCGAACCGTTGGCCAGCGACGCCGTCCCCGAGCTGTTGCGCACCTTCTTGCCCGACCTCACGCCGCGCAGCATTGCCATCCGGGGCCACGGCGGCGTGCATTTCGCCTTCGACGCCCAGGCTTGCCGCATGGCCTATGCCTGGACGGGAGATTTTCTCGACGCCGAGCCGGCCTGGAGCGGTCGCGGCGGACGACCCGCGCGCCCGCTGGGGCCCATCGTCTGGCGAGCGCCGGCAGGGTTCCCGTGGGCCGTGACGAGCACGCGCGAATCGCCCCCCGATTTCGCCGCGCAAGCCGCCGATCCGGCATACGGCGCGATGCCGCCCGAGGACGGCCGGATCCATCCGCGCCAGGTACGCTTTGGCGGCTATCGGCAATCGGCCGGCGCGTACCAGTGGAGCTATGCATTGTTGCGCCCCGGCGACGTCGAGACGGCATCCGAGCTGGCCCAATTCCGCGAGCAGACCACGGGCAGGCTCGAACAGGGCGCATGCGTTCTCCAGCGGCGCTGGACCGTCTCGGGAGAGACGACCAGTTACGCCTGGCTGCGCGTGGCCAGCCTCGATCGCGAACCGGTCCGCAGCGAGCTGCCACGTCTGCCGGGCCAGGCCGTATGGAAGTGGCAAGCCACTGACGCACCACAGACCTGGTGCACAGCCCAACTGCCCGCAGGCGCCCAGTGGCAGCTCGACCAACGCGACGGGCGTTTCGACCTGCTGATCGTCATGCCGTTGCCAGCGCAAGAAACGGCGCTGACAGTTCGACTGGCGATCCCACAAGGCAATACCCCGGTCGACGAACAGACCTTGCTGGATGCCTTTTCGCGGAGCGATCAACCATGAAGCTGCGGGTTGGCGTCCTGCTGGTCGCCGCGCTGATCGATCCTGCCGCCCTTGCGCGGGCAGCAGGAGACTCCGAGTCGCCGGCCGAAGACGGCCTCGTGTATGTTCGTGCCGAGACACGCGAGGAATCGCATCGCGCCTCGCTCGCGGCGAGCGGTTACGGGCGCTGGCCCTCGGGATGGCACTTCATCGGGCCCTTCGATCTGGCTGCCAGTGGCGGCCTGGCCACGGTCTATCCGCCGGAGCAGGGGATCGACCTCAACGGACGCTACGCCGGCAAGTCGGGCGAGGCCCGCTGGCGCAAGGTCAGCATCAATCCGAATATCGCGTTCGACCTGAAGCGCCTCGCGCCCGGGCCAGATGCGGTGGGCTACCTGTACCGGACGATCGAGTTCGATCGGCCTCTGTCGGTGCGCGCGAGTCTGGGCACCGACGACGGCATCGCCCTGTGGGTCAACGGCGAACAAATCGTCCAGCGCGATCGCCAGCGCGGCGATAGTCCCGACGAAGTACGGGCCGTCTTGCCGCTGCGCGCAGGCAAGAACGAAATCCTGCTGAAGCTGGCCAATCGCGAAGGGGACTGGAGCGTCTATTTCAACGTCGTACCGCCGTCGCGGCTCTTGGCACGGCTCGAACGCCGCCTGGACGATGACTTTCCGTTGGCCGGCGAAGCTCAGCATTACCGGATGCTCACTTTGCCGGTGCCAGAAGATCGTCAGATCGAAGTGGGCGGGCTGGCCTTTCGTCCCGACGGCAGCCTGCTGGTCGGCACCCGCCGCGGCGAGATCTGGCAGATTGCTCAGCCGACGGCCGACGATCTCGACGCAATCGAATTCCGGCCACTGGCCCGCGGCCTGCACGAAATCCTCGGACTCGCCGTCGACGGCGCAGATGTGCTCGTCGGCCAGCGTCCCGAGGTGACGCGTTTGCGCGACACGGACGGCGACAGGCTGCCCGACGAGTTTGACTGCGTGTGCGACCATTTCGGCATCTCAGGCGACTACCACGAGTTTCTGTACGGCCCGGTGCGCGGGGCCGACGGCCAGCTGTTCATCACGCTCAACACGAGTCTCGCCGGAGGGCATCGCTCGAAGGTGGCCTACCGCGGTTGGTGCCTGCGCGTATCGCCCGACGATGGCCGCGTAACCCCTTGGGCCAGCGGATTGCGCAGCCCCAACGGCTTGGCGTTCGACCCGGCCGGTCGCTTGTTTTGCACGGATAACCAAGGCGAATGGGTGCCGGCCTGCAAGCTGCAAGAAATGCGCGAAGGCGACTTCTGCGGGCACGTCGACAGCTTGAGATGGCGGGCGGATCGCATTGGCCAGCCCGAGGATGATCCCGCCACGCGTCCCGAGTTCGTCCCGCCGGCCTTATGGTTTCCGTTCTTTGTTTGCCGTTCCGCGAGCGAACCGGTCTGGGACACGACGGGCGGGCGATTTGGCCCGTTCACGGGACAGTGCTTCGTCGGCGACGTGACGAATGCCTTGCTGATGCGGGTGTATCTCGAGGAAGTCGGTGGCCGGCAGCAGGGGGCCTGCTTCGTGTTTCGGCGCGGATTTCAATGCGGCGTCAACCGGCTGGCCTTTGCGCCCGATGGCAGCTTGCTGGTGGGCGAAACCAACCGCGGCTGGGGATCGATCGGCGGGCAAGAACAGGGCGTGCAGCGACTCGTCTACACGGGACACGCTCCCTTTGAGATTGCCGAGATGCGCGCGACGTCCGTCGGTTGGGATTTGAAATTCACTCAGCCGCTGCGGGCGGAGACTGCCGACGAGGCCAAGGCCTACTCGATCGATTCGTTCACGTATCACTACTGGGACACCTACGGCTCACCTGAAATCGATCGCCGCAAGCACGCGATCGAACAGGTGCAAATCGACGCCGACGGGCAGACGGTGCATCTGCAGGTCGCCGGCCGTGAAGCGCGACGGGTGTACTTTCTCCGCATCTCGGGCGTCAACAGCACCGCGGGCGAGCAACTCATGCACCGTGAAGCCTGGTACACGCTCAATGCGATTCCCGAGGCGCAAGTGCCCTGAGTGCGACGTTCCGCTGGCCCCGCCGGCGATCTACTTTTCGGCCGGCGCGGCAGGCGCCTGCAAGTATGCGAACAAATCGCGGACCTGTGCGGGCGTGAGCTTCTCCAGCACGCGCTCGGGCATCAGCGACAGCAGCGCCGGCTCGATCGTTTCGACGACGGCGGCGTCGACCGTCACGCGGTTGACCTGGGCATCGACCAGCGTCACGCGTTGCGGCGACTGTTCGACGATCAAGCCCGTCAGACTGCGGCCGTCGTTGGTCTGGACCACGTAGCTGAGAAACTCCTTGCGAATCACGGCTGAAGGATCGACGATTTGGGTGAGCAGATATTCGCGGTCGTGCCGATTCGCGCTGGTCAGCTCGGGGCCCACGGCCTGACCCTCGTCGAACAGTCGATGACACTTCCCACAGTGCTCGCGGAATAGCACGCGCCCCTGCCGCGCGTCGCCGGCCGCGGCCCGTAGATCATTGTTCAGGCGCCGCACCTCGGCCAGCCGTTCTCCCGGCGAGGCTGCGCCGATCTGCCCCCAGTGGCGCCGGACCAACTCGTCGAGCCGCGACGATTGAAACCCCGCCACGGCCGTCAACGCCGCAACCGGGACGACGCTCGACGCGACTTGTCCGTTATCGACCGCTTCGAGCAAGCGCGCGGCCGACTCTCCTCGCGACAACAGCAACTCGATGGCGGCCGTCTGAAGCTCGGGCAGCAGCCCCGGCAATAGGGCCAACAGCCGTACGCCAATTTGCGGGTCGTCGTAGCCCGCCAAGGCCCGAAGCGCAGCCTTGCGCAGTGCGGGCGATGTCTCTTCCTCGAACAACTGCAGCAGGTTCGGCAGATCGATGGGAGCAAGCAGCCGGCCGAGCAGCTCGACCATGGCCACGCGCAAGGGCGCGGCCGTCGCAGCACCAAAGGCCAGTTTACGGGCCTGACCGATCGCGTCGGCGTCGCCGACGCGGGCAGCGAATTGCAGCCAGACCTCGTCGGTCAAATTGCGAGGCAGCTGCGAGGCCAGCCAATCGTTCAGCTCGGCAGGCGGTTGAGTCAGGTTAGCCGTCAACCCCGCATTGGCCCCGAGGAGGACCTCGCGCACCGCTCTGTCATCCGGCGCGCTGCGCAACAGATCGCTCAGGGCTTGCCAGGTTGGCGGCGATTGAGCGGCCGCCCAGCGGCGCGCCAACCGCGCCGCGAGGTGTTGGCGGAAGACCTGCGAATGCCAGGCCTCGGAAGTGCTCCATCGTTTGCTGACCGTGGCGACTTCGGTCACCGCGTGCGGTTCGATGGCCCACCACAAGAGCAACGGGATCTGGACGTCGGCCGCATCACGGTCCGTCGCGATCAGCCGCTCGACGATCGCCAGACCGACTTCGGGGGGTAACCTCCGCGCCGTCGACGCCAACTGGCTGCGCACGTCGACATCGGGTTCTTGCGCGGCCAATTCCAAGAGCGCATCGCTCCAGGCCGGATCGAAGGGCGACGCCTGACCGATCCAGCGCACGATCCAGCGGCGCAGATCGGCATCTCGATCAGCCAGTAATTCTGCGGCCAACTTGCGATCCAACTGGTCACAGCTCAAGAGCGTCCATAGCGCCTGGAGTCGCGTGCTCGAATCGTCGCTCTGCGTCACGAGGTCGACGAGCGGCGATGGGGCCGCGGCATCGGCTCGGGCGACCAGCAAACGGCGCGCTTGACGCCGCAGCCAATCGTCGGCCTGCGCATGCAGCCTGACCAGCTCGTCGGTCGGCAAGCGCGCCAGATCGGCGCTGGGCGCCGGCGGCGCTCCGCGGAAACGTACGCGATAGACGCGGCCGTTGGTGCGATCCCATTCCGCGTCGGGATCGGGATGTGCCGTCCGTGCGTCGTGCCAGTCGGCGAAATAGACCGCGCCGTCGGGCCCCACGGTCAGGTCGCACGGCGCACACCACGGATCGTTCGCTTCGACGAGCGTGCCGGCGAAATGGGCACTAAACGTCGAGCCGAGCCGCGCGAGCGTATGCCAGTCGACGCGGTGCGAGAGCAGGTTGGCGGTGATCATCGCGCTGCGAAACTCCGGCGGAAAGGCGGTCCCCTGGTAGCAGATCCCGCCGCAGGTGACGTGGCCGCCGTGCAGCTCCGTGTGGGGAATGTGTTCGAAGTAGCCGTAGGCGTGCGGATTGTGCAATTCGCCGTGCTTGCCGAAGCTTTTCCAGTAATAGCCTCCCTGGACGCCGTGCAATAGCGCATAGCCGCCGACGTTGGTGCAAGCGATCAGGTGTCCGTGCGGGTCGAAATCGACGCCCCAGGTGTTTCCGCCCCCCTCGTAGAACAACTCGAACCGGTCGGTGGCGCGATGATAGCGCCAGACGCCTTGCTGGAACTCGATCCCGCGGATGTGTGATGTGACCGTGCTGCCCTGGCAACCGTAGAGCCAACCGTCGGGCCCGAAGATGAGCGAGTTGGCCACCGAGTGCGCGTCTTCCATGCCGAAACCGGACAGCAGCACCTCGGGGTCGCCATCAGGCACGTCATCGCGATTCCGATCGGCGTAGAACAACAGATACGGCACCTGCAACACGTAGACGCCGCCATGGCCGAAGCAGAGACCCGTGGCCAAATTCAATCCATCGACAAAATCGTGAAACCGATCGGCGCGTCCGTCGCCGTCGGTGTCTTCGCAAATCGTGATGCGATCGGCGCCGCGGGGGCCGCGGGGTGGGGGCTCGGGCACGCGGTCATAAGTCGTCCGCGAGTAACGGTCCCAGGCGACGCGCTTGAGCCCTGCCGGATTGGGATATTGCAGATATTGAATCACCCACAGCCGACCTCGCTCGTCGAACTCGATCGCCACCGGCTGGCGGATGTCCGGTTCACTGGCCACGACCTCGGCCACGAAACCCTCGGGCAGCGCCATGCGCTCGACCGCCAGTTGCGGTGAAAGCTGCTCCGCCACGGCAGCACACGCCAGCCCGATGCACAGGCCGGTCGACAGCAACACGGTGGAGACTTTCCTGCCTCGGAAGACGCCCATATTGCAACTCCCGCGAACCGAACTTGAACGGTCCGCTGCACGTGTGGATGAACCGAGCCGAGAGCATGGGGGTGACCTTGCTCGGCCCGCGCACGTGTAGCGGCATTCTCATGGACAAGCTATGTCGAGGCCTTGCCGTGTCCGGTTTGAACGCCCTTCGCACATCGTGCACAACGACAGCGAGCCGTAGCTCCGCAGCCTGACCGCAACGCGGGTGGGCACGCTCGACGTAGACTATACCCCCGCGAGCAGCCTTACGCTGCTGGGGGACACGATTGAACCGGAAGCGGATTTCACCCTTGGCACCCGGAGTTCGCGGACGGCAGCGGGGCCTGGCGGCGGCGCTGTTCTTCTGCCCGGACCGATCGATCATCGCAGACGTGCAAGGCTCGTCCGTCTGTGCCTAAAATCGTTGCTGCTTGGAGTAGACAACAGAATCACGGCCCTTGTATTCCTTGCGCGGCATGCCCCCTTTCTCTTCCAACCCGAATCGCCTCGTGCCTGTGTTGTGGTGGCTATTCGGCTTTCTGTTGTTGTGCGTGCTGTTCGGGGCGTTGTCCGGTGCGATCCTCCGCCCGCGTGCCGTCCCGTTGCTGATGTTGTGGTCGCTCGCGCTGGCGGCGAATGGAGTCATGCTGGGGGTCCTGTTTGGTCGGCCGCGTTTTGCAGCCGGCTACAGCCTCGAGCGGATTGTCCGAGGGCTGACCTGGTTGATGGCGGCCCTGGCCCTGGTCTTTCTGCATCGCGTGCCCGAGTTGCTTGGCCGGCTGGCTGTTACGATTGCCGCCGGCGTCGACGGTTCGCCGGCGGCCGAAGGCGTCGCCCTGGCCCTGATTGTGTCAGTCCTGCCCACGGGGCTGCTGATCGGACTGGTCGTGTGCTGGATGATGGCGATACCCAAGGGCGACGCCGCCGCGCACGAGACATCGCCCGCAGCAACGCGCCAAGATTAGTCAGCACGCGGCGAATACGTGAGCGCCCCTGATCTCTCGCCACAGGGCTGGCCGCTGGTTATGCGCACGTTTCGACTGGGAACAGCAACCTGGGCGTTGGGCGCGGCGCTTGCCGCCTGGTTTGCCTTGGACTTTGTCGGCGTGCACCGCCTGGTCGATCGCGAGCCGCTCGTCTCGCTGGCCGGACTAATGCTCGCGTTGTTGGTGCTGCTGCTGATCGGCGGCTTGGCGCGGGTACGTTACCTGGCGATTCCGTACGGATTGTCGCTCGCCGTATGGGCCGGTCTGCAATGGGACACGCACTGGAGCACATTTCTGTTCACGGCGTCGCCACGCAAGCTCGCCTGGTACGAACGCGTCTTCGGTGACCATGGGCACCTGCTCACGGCACGCCCGGGACACACTACTCCCGACACGTATCACACCGTGCTCGCGCTATTGCTGCTGGCGAACCTGCTGCTGGTGGGCCGCGACCTGTTACGGCGCAAACCACTCGACCAAGGGCACCTTTCCGCGGCCCCTGCTGCGATCGAGCCGGCGTCCAACATAAACTAGAATTACGGTACGTATTCCGTCCTTCGCCCACTGGAACTACCGGCCATGTGGCCTCGCATCGTTGCCCTGGTGATTGGCGTGACCTTCCTGGCAGGGCTGCTGGTCTACAGCCAGTTGATCCACGAGCCGACCCGGGTATCCGGCTTTATCGAAGCGGACGACGTCCGCGTCGGCTCGCGCCTGGGGGGTCGTGTGGCCCAGGTGCTGGTCGAAGAGGGCCAGCCTGTGGCCCGGGGCGCGCTGCTGTTCGAGCTGGAACCGTACGACCTGCAAGAACGGCTCGCCCAAGCGACGGCCGAACATGCCGCGCGGAGAGCCGAATACGAACGGCTGACCACGGGGTTCCGCGAGGAAGAAAAGCTACAGGCCAAGGCGCGCGTCGATCAGCTCTCGGCGCGCTTGCAAGAATTGCAAAACGGCCCACGCGAGCAGGAGATTGCCGCGGCCCAGGCGCGGCTGCGTCTGGCCAATGCCGAGTTGGAACTGGCACAGGTCCAGAACAAGCGTGTCGAGGCGCTGGCCAAAGAAAGCGCGGCCAGCCGCGATGAGCTCGACACCGCGGTGACCCGGCTGCGCGTGGCGCTGGAAAACCAACAAGTTCGCGAGCAGGAGTTGGCCGTTCTGCTGGAAGGGACGCGTGCCGAGGAAATCGAGGCCGCCCAGGCGCAGCTCGAAGAGGCGCGACAAGCCTGGTTGCTGACGACCAACGGATACCGCCCCGAACAAATTGCCGAGGCCCAGGCCGCCGAGCAGGCCGCGGCCGCGGCGGTCGAAGTGATTCGCGAACAGCTCAAGGAGCTCAAAGTCATCGCCCCGGTCGATGGCCTCGTCGAGTCGATCGACCTTGAGCCGGGCGATCTCGTGGCGCCGGGCGCGCCCGTGGCCACGCTCATCGACCGAAGCACGCTCTGGGTTCGCGCCTATGTGCCTGAGAACTTTCTCAATATCCGCGTCGACCAGCCGGTCTCGATCAGCGTCGACAGCTTTGCCGGAGAGCGATTCAAAGGGCACATTTCGTTCATCGCGCGGCAGGCCGAATTCACTCCGGGCAACGTCCAGACCCCCGAGGAGCGATCGAAGCAGGTGTTTCGCATCAAGGCCACGCTCGACGAGGGCCTCGACCGGCTGCGGCCGGGCATGATCGCCGACGTGTGGCTCGAAGCGCCTGCCAACAAGGGCTCCTGACGTGAGCAGCGACGCCCCGGCCATCGAACTGAGTCACCTGACGCGGCGATTCGGCAATTTGACCGCGGTCGACGACGTCAGCTTTCAGGTGCGCCGCGGGGCCATCTTCGGGCTGCTGGGCCCCAACGGCAGCGGCAAATCGACGATCATTCGCATGCTCTGCGGCGTGCTGGCCCCGACCTCGGGCCGGGCGACCGTATTGGGTTACGACACCGCGCTGCAGGCCGAGGCGATCAAGCATCGCATCGGCTACATGTCGCAAAAGTTCAGCCTGTATGCCGACTTGAGCGTCCGCGAGAACCTGCAGTTCTACGGCCGCATCTATGCGCTCGATCCGCCGCGACTCCGCGAGCGGATGGCCGCGGTGCTCGACCTGACCAACCTCAACGATCGCATCGATCAGCTCGCCGGCACGCTGTCCGGCGGTTGGAAGCAGCGACTCGCGCTGGCCTGTGCGTTGATCCACGAGCCGGAGGTGATCTTTCTCGACGAGCCTACCGCCGGCATCGACCCGGTGGCGCGGCGCGAGCTCTGGGATCTGCTGTTCGAACTGGCCGGTGCCGGAATCACGCTGCTGGTGACCACGCACTACATGGACGAGGCGGAACGCTGCAGCGACATCGGCTATTTGTATCAATCCAAGCTGATCGTCTGCGGCCGGCCCGATGAACTCAAAGGCCTGCCCGCCGTCACGCCTCCCGGTACGCGGCGCTGGGAGCTCGATCTGCCGGGGGCGACGCACCACTTGCGCGCCTTGCGCGAGACGCAAGGGGTGCTCGATGCCACGCTATTCGGCGAATCGATCCACCTGTTGGCCGAAGACCGGCTCGACGAAGCGGCGATTCGCACGGCCGTATCGCCCGACCGGGAAGAACCGGTCGATGTGCGGCCCATTGCGCCGACGCTCGAAGACGTGTTCGTCACCTTGACCCGCGCCGCTGACCAGCAGCGCAACGGGCCGGGCGTCGAAATTGCGTCGCCAACGCCCGCAACGGCGCCGACGACCACCGCGGCGAACGACGCCCCGCCACCGGCCGCCCCGCGCAAGCCGGCGGCTCAAGAGCGCCCCCTGGCTGGTCTATGGGCGATCATGGTCAAGGAATTCGCGCACATTCGCCGGCAGCCGTCGACCTTGTTCTTCATGTTCCTCGTGCCCGTGCTGCAAACGACGATATTCGGCCTGGCCATCGACACGCAAATCGAGCACATCCCGATGGTCGTGTTCGACATGGACGGCCGCCGCGCGGCGCGCGAGCTGAGCGACACGTTTCAAAACACCAATTCGTTCCGCATCGCCGCGCGGGTGCACGACGAGGACTCTTTCCGCAGGGCGCTGACCTCGGGCCGGGCACGGGTGGGGCTGCGCATTCCGCCCGACTACTCCGACCGCATCTTGCGCGGTGAACAGGCGAGCGTGCAGGTGCTGGTCGACGGCAGCGATTCGCAAGTGGCGACGAGTGCGTTGAACGCGTCGCGCTTGTTGGCGTTCGAGCGTTCACTCGCGCTGACGCGGCCGTTTGCCGAGGCCCAGCCCCGCGTGCCGGCCCGCGACGCGGCGGGGCACGTGGCCATGCCTGTCGAGATCCGGCCCCGGCTGTTGTTCAACCCCAACCTGGAAAGCTCGCACTTCTTCGTGCCGGGCCTCGTGGGCATCATCCTGCAGCTCGTCACGCTGTTCTTGACTGCGTTCGCCATCGTGCGCGAGCGCGAATTGGGCACCTTGGAGCAGTTGTTCGTCACGCCCGTCGGCAGGGCAGGGCTGTTGCTCGGCAAGCTGCTCCCGTACTCCGTCGTGGGGATCGTCGAGGTGCTGATGGTTTCGACCGTCATGGTCTATGTTTTCGGCGTGCCCATCGCGGGCAACATCGCCTTGCTGTTGGGCCTGGCGACGTTGTTCCTGGTCTGCTCGCTGGGGCTGGGGCTGCTGATTTCGACCGCGGCCCAGTCGCAGCTCGAGGCCATGCAGTTCGCCTTCATCATCATGCTGCCGTCGATTTTGCTCTCAGGGTTCATGTTCCCGCGCAGCGAAATGCCGGCGCCGATCTATGCCATTACCTTCGCGATCCCGGCGACCTACTTCCTGGAGATCCTGCGAGGGATCATCCTGCGCGGGGCCGACCTGCGCGACCTGGTGCCGCAAGTGATCGGGCTGGTCGCCTGCTCGGTGGTGATCTTGAGCCTGGCCGTTGCGCGGTTCCGCAAGCAGCTCAGTTGAGCCGGCTGACCGTTTCCTGTCGTCGCCCGTAAAGCCCGCTATGCTGAGGTGAATGGATTTCACCGGTCCCGCGCGAGGCCTCCTGTCATGCTGGGGCGAACTCGGCTCGCAGGTCTGATCCTGATCGGGAGCATCGTACTCGCCGGCTGCAACGGTCGCAGCCAGAGCGCAATACTGCCGAAGGTCGTGCCGGCCGAGAGTTTGAAATCGACCGACATCTGGCCGCATACCTCGGGTGCGATCGTGCCCGGGCGCAATTACGTGTACTGCGGTTCGTTTGCCCTGGCCTGGAATACTCTGGCAGACAAGTACGGCACCCACGGCCAGATCCGCCTGACGGGGAACCCGGCCTTGGCGGCGGCGCTGAACCAGCGGCAGTTCACCGCCGACGCGGTGCCCGCGGATTCTGTCCTGATCGAGGCCGGACTTTGGGGCCCGAACACCGAAGCACAACTCCATCGCGAGTTAGCCCGGCGCTTTCCCGGCGCGAGCATTGCCGGCCTGACGGGTTCGATCGGCAATCCCTACCTGTACGCTCATCTGGAGCGGTCTTTGCCGTTTGAGTTCAGGTTCACCCGGTTGAAACCGCGCCAATTTCCGGCCGGCGCCGGAACCACGGTGCAGTTTTTCGGCATCGACAGTACGACCGAAGTCGTTTGGGAAGTGGGCGAACAGGTCGAAGTACTGTGGTACCGGGGCGAAGCCGATTTTGGCGTTGTCTTGAAACCGACTGGCGTGGCGGACGAGATTGTCATCGCGCGGATGCCAAGGCCCGAGACGCTGCAAGCCGCGATCAAGGCCGTCACCCCAGCGTCGCCCGAGCCGAGCGCTCGCGAGCTCTGGATGGGCGAAGTGCTCGCGGTCCCGGTCGTCCAATGTGGCGCGCAGCGCAGCTATGACGAATTGTGCCATCTGCCAGCGGTGGATAGCCCCGCGCTGCAACCGGGCCTGATGGTCGCGTCGCAGACGATTCGCTTCCGACTCGACGAAACCGGTGCGGCGCTCGAGAGTGAGGGGGACGGCGCCATCGCGGCAGCGGTCCCGGAAAAGCCGCGCCAGTTCATCTGCGATGGACCATTCCTGCTGATGCTCCGCACGGCCCGCGACAGGCCGCCCTACCTGGCGATCTGGATCGAAAACACCGAGCTACTCGCGCGCGAGTAGCCTGGCGGTGAATCCGCGGGCGCATCGTCTAGGCCAGCTTTTTGAGCCGCGATACCCGGCCCGTCGCGACCCATTCGGCGACGAAGATGCTGCCGTCGTGTCCGAAGCAGGCGTCGTGCGGGTGGACGAACTTGCCGGCCTGCCATTGGGTCTCGTCGCCGCGGATCTTCATGCCGCCTTCGCCGGTGATCCGCGCCACGTCGTCGCCCAAGCGGACCACGACCTGATTCTTGTCGTCGAGCAGCGTGACGCGCGCATGTAGCTCGGGCACCACCATCAGGTTTTTCCACGTTTCGAGATTCGCCGGCAGGCCGTAGCCGCGCAGCGTTTCCGTGTACCGGCCGTCCATCGTGAAGATCTGCAGGGTGTTGTTCGCGCGGTCGCAAACGGCGATCGACGGTTCGCGGCCCGGCCGCCGATCGACCCACAGGCCATGGGGCGTGTTGAACTTGCCCTCGCCCTGGCCCTCGCCGCCGAAACACGAAACCCAGTTGGCGTCCTTGTCGTAGCGATGGATGTAGAAAGCACCGTAGCCGTCGGCCAACAGGAACCCGCCGTCGTCGAGGAACGCGAAATTCGTCGGCATGAAGCGGTCGCGGCCCCATTGCTTGGCAGGGTGCGTATCTTCGCCCGCGGCATAGACGCCCGAATCCATCGGGGCGTATTTCTGCCAGAGGGTCTCGCCCTTGAGGTCCAGCTTGGCAAAGGTCTTCAAGTGCTGATAGGCACACACATAGAGGTATTGCTGGCCGCCTTCTTCGCGGATCTCGATGCCGTGCCCGCCACCTTGAAACTGCTGCCCGAACGAACGGATGTATTTGCCCTCGGGATCGAACACGAAGATCGAGGGGTGGTCCTTGAGCTCGGCCCGTCCCTCGTGAATGACGTACAGGCAGCCGTCGCGATCGACGGCCACGTTGTGCGTGGTCTGCCAGGTGAACTTGTCGGGCAGCTCGGGCCAGTTGTGCTGCACCTCGAAGCGGTGCTCGCCTTCGCCGACGATCAACGGCCCGTCGGTCTTGCGCGCGGTCAACACCGTCGGCGCGGCAAGCAAGGCTGCCGACCCCGTGGCCGTGGCGGCAAGAAACTGGCGGCGAGAAACACGGCTCGACTGAGAACGCATGACCATCTCTCCCAAGAGTTCAACGGCGGAAACCTCGCTCCGCCGGTGCGGCACAGCGAGCGGCCCGTTCCCCCGGCAGCCGCGGCATCAGTCTAATCGGTTTTTCGTCCCGGGAAATCCGGGGGCCAGCGGCCGAGCGTCGGATTGGCGCATCCGCAGAATCCCCCGCGCGGGCCGCTGTGCTGGACCGATCCGCTGAGAACAGGGATAATTCAGGTTATCTGCTCAACTGCCGTCGTCCGACAGGCGGACTCGCCGGTGAAGGACTGGGCCTCTCGGTAACCACGGTATGCCGCTCGTCGAACTGACGGACGTCCGCAAGACCTACGCGCTGGGCGAGGTCCAAGTGCAGGCCCTGCGCGGCGTGTCGTTGGACGTCGAGCAGGGCGATTACCTGGCCCTGATGGGGCCATCCGGATCGGGCAAGTCGACCCTGATGAACACGCTGGGGTGTCTCGACCGTCCGACCAGCGGCAGCTACCGTCTCGAAGGGCAGGAAGTGGTCACCATGAGCCGCGACGAACGGGCGCAACTGCGCAACCGGCGGATTGGCTTCGTGTTCCAGAGTTTCAACCTGCTGCCGCGCACGTCGGCGGTCGAAAACGTCGAGCTGCCCCTGTACTACGGACCGCGCCTCAGCCACCGGCAGCGGCGCGAGCGGGCCTTGGAGATGCTCGAGCGCGTCGGCCTCGGTGAGCGAATCGATCATCATCCTGCGCAGCTCTCGGGGGGTCAGCAACAGCGCGTGGCGATTGCCCGGGCGCTGGTCAACCGGCCGGCGATCTTGATGGCGGATGAGCCGACCGGCAATCTGGATTCGCGTACCAGCCGCGATGTGCTGGCGCTGTTCGGTGAGCTGAACCGCGTCGATGGCATCACGATTATCCTCGTCACGCACGACCAGGACGTGGCCCGGCATGCCCGCCGCGCCCTGGTCTTGCGCGACGGCCTGATCGTCGAAGATACGAACGACATCGAGCAGGCGATCCGTGCCTTGCACTCCGGTGCAGCGCAGGCGACCGAACCCACGGCAGCCGCGGCACCGTCATGAAAACCACGTTGAAATGGCTGGTCGGTCTGGGGCTGTTCGCCGGCCTGTGCTATGGCGGCTACACGCTGGCCGCGGCGCGGTGGTCGAGCGATCCGACCGCGCGCTTTCGCCAGGAGCGGCTCGTGCGGGGCGACGTGGCGACGGTCGTCAATTCCACGGGCAGCATCAAGCCGGTGCTGTCGGTCGAAATCGGCTCGTTCGTCTCGGGGCCCATCGCGTCGTCGTTCGTCGACTTCAACACCCGGGTCAAAAAGGGCGACGAGCTGGCCCGTATCGACCCGCGAATCTACGAGGCCAACGTCGCGAGCGACGAGGCGAGCCTCGCGCATGCCGAGGCCGATGTGAAGCGGGTCGAGGCCCTCTTGGAGCAGTCCCGGCGCAACGAGCAGCGAGCGATCAAGCTCAAAGAACGGAAAGCGACCTATATCGCCGAACAAGAGCTCGATCAGCTCAAGGCCGATCGACGCTCGTTCGAAGCGCAGTTGGCCGTCGCCCAAGCGACCGTCGAGCAGGCCCAAGCCAAGCTCGAGCTGTCACGGGCCAACCTGGGTTATACGATCATCACTTCGCCCGTCGATGGCATCGTCATCGACCGCAAGATCGAGCCCGGCCAGACGGTCGCCGCGCAATTCCAGACGCCGGTATTGTTCGTCGTCGCGCCCGACCTGGAATCGAAAATCCACGTCCTGGCCTCGGTCGACGAGGCCGACATCGGGATGATTCGCAAGGCCCAGGAAACCAGCCAGCCCGTGACGTTTACCGTCGACGCGTATCCCGACGACCTGTTCGAGGGACGCGTGGCCCAGGTGCGCTTGAACTCGACCAAGACGCAGAACGTGGTGACCTATACGGTCGTGGTCGAGGCACCCAACGCCGAGCTGAAGCTGCTGCCCGGCATGACGGCCAACCTCTCGTTTCAGATCGAGAAACACGCCGATGTGCTCAAGATTCCCAACGCGGCGCTGCGATATTTTCCGCGCGCCGACCAGGTCCGGCCGGAGGATCGGCCGATCCTCGAAGGCGGCAAGCCGCTCACGCCCAAGGACGAAGAATCGGGGAGCGTCCCCGACACGCAAAGCGCCACCGAGCGCGTGACCGACGCGCGCAACGCGAACAAGCGCCACGTGTGGGTGCTCAAGGACCGGCTGCTGGCGGCCGTCGCCATCGAGACCGGAATCAGCGACAGTCGCTTCAGTGAGGTGCTCTCGGGCGATCTGCAGGAGGGCCAGCAGGTCGTCATCGGCACGCGCAACGCCGAACTCGGTGGGCGGTGAGCGGCGATGAACGTCTGGCTGATCTTGCGAGTCAGTTGGGTCGCGCTGACCCGCAATAAACTGCGGGCCGGGCTGACGGTGCTGGGAATCGTGATCGGCGTCGCGGCCGTCGTGACGACCGTCTCGATTGGGCTGAGTGCCGGCCGGATGGTGCAGCAGCAGTTCGAAAGCCTCGGCTCGAACGTGATCTTCGTGTTTCCCCGGCGGATGGAGGAAGACGGCGGCGTTCGGGGTTCGAGCGGCGCCGTGTCGCTTACGGCCGCCGATGCCGACGCGATTACGCGCGACTGCCCCTCGGTGCGCGCCGCAACGCCGATCGTGCCCGGCCAGGGACAAATCGTCTATGCCAACGTCAATTGGATGGCCGACGAGATGCACGGCGTGTCGGCCGATTATCTCGTCGTGCGCAACTGGGGGCTGTCGCAGGGCGGCTTCTTCTCCGACGCCGAAGTCCGGGCCGCGGGCAAGGTCTGCGTCATCGGGCAGACGATCGTCCGCGAGCTGTTCCAGGGCCAGGAACCCATCGGCAAGACCATCCGCATCAAGAACGTGCCTTTCGAGGTGATCGGCGTCTTCGAACCCAAAGGCGCGAATATGTTCGGCCAGGACCAGGACAACATCCTGGTCGTACCTTTCACGACCGTCCAAACGCGGCTCGCTGGGACCTCGTTCAACAACGTCGGGCTGATCATGGTGTCGGCCACGAGCCTGCGGACGATGAGCGACGCGCAATTCGAGATCGAGACGCTGCTGGCCGAGCGCCATCACATTCGCCCGGGGCGCCGCAACGATTTCCACGTCGAAAACACGTCGGAGTTTGCCCGCGTCCTGGGCATCATCACCGGGATCATGACCATGCTGCTCAGCGCGATCGCCAGCGTGTCGCTGCTGGTCGGGGGCGTGGGCATCATGAACATCATGCTCGTCTCGGTGAGCGAGCGGACCCGCGAGATCGGCATTCGACTGGCCGTGGGTGCCCGCGGCCGCGACATCCTGCGCCAATTTCTGGTCGAAGCGACGCTGCTCTCGCTGCTGGGTGGGCTGGTGGGCGTGGCTTGCGGGATCGCCGCATCGGTCGGCATCACGCTGACGATCAACCAGGTATCGCCGGGGGCCAAGTGGCCGATCGTCGTCTCGCCGAGCTCGATCGTCCTGGCCCTGGCCGTGACCAGCGCGGTCGGCATGTTTTTCGGGTTTTATCCCGCGCGCAAGGCCAGCCAACTCGACCCGATCGAGTCGCTCCGGTACGAATGATGGTCTGCGCTGCTCGGTATCAGCGCGGCGCTGCCGCGGCGGGAGGCGGTAACTCGGGGCGCGCAGCTGGCGCTGGCACTTCTTCGAGTGGCTCGGCCTCGGGCAGGGGGATGACGTCCGGCTGACGCCACTGCTCTGGTTGAGGAACCGGCGGTTGATCGACATTCGGCGTCGGGCCAATCGCCTCGGGATACAGCCACGGTGCGGCGAGCCGCCCGAGGGGCCCCAGCGACCGATAGCGCTCCTCGACGAAGCGCACGCCGTGACTCTCGAGAATCGTGCCGGTCTGTAGTTCGAGCGTTGCCAATTCGGTGTTATAGGCAGCCAGCGATTGGATCTCGCTCGAGACGGCGTTGCCCCAATCGGTGATTGCCTGGAGCACGTTCAGGTAAAGCGTACGGCGACCCGTGAGGTAATCGGCCAACTGCCGTTCGAGGTTTTCGCGCGCCGCCTCGCGCACGCGCACGTAGGCGAGGTACTGCTGATAGAACTGGTCCAGGTTGCGCAAATTGGCCGCCAGGAGGTGCGACGATTGATGCACGGCCTGGCTCAGATTCGCGCGGTCGCGCATGAGCAGCAGCTCGTTCGAACGGATCTGCGCGCGTTCGCCGCGCAGCGCCAAGGGCACGGAGAAATTCACCCCCAGCTCCCAATCCGCGAAATCGCCGTTGTCGTCGATCCGACGGCGATCCGGCGTGTGTCCCTCGAGACCGTTGAATCGGTACAGCCCCGAGGCGGCCACGTTGGGCAGCGCCTGGTTACGGGCCACGAGTAGCCGCTGCTGGTCGGCCTCAATGACCAGCTTCAGTTCGACCAGGTCGGGCCGGTAAACCTCGGCCGCGGCCACGATTTGTTCCCAGGGAGTTTCGACGCGGCTGGTGCGCGGTGCCGTGCGCGGCTTGATCAACCGCCCGTCCGAGGGCACGATTCCCAGCAGGTTGCGCAGCGCGGCTTCGCGCTGCAGCAAGTTGGCCTCGGAGGCGACGAGCGTCGCGCGAAAGTTCTCATACGCGACGCGCGACTGCGCCACGTCGCCCACATTGCCGATACCGGTTTCCATGCGTGCCAAGGCGCGCTCGAGCGCCTCGCGGCCTTGGGCCACTTGCTGCCGCCGGGCCCAGACGTCGGTTTCGGCGAACACGAGCTGCCAGTAGCCCTCGACGACGCTCCGCACGAGCTCTTGCATCGAGCGTTTCAACTGAAAAAACGACCGCTCCGTGTCGATACGCGCGATCAAGATCGGCGCCGTGTTGACGCGCGTGCCGAACCCCTGTAACAACGGCTGCGTCAGCGACAGCTCGGTATTGTTCGAGGTCGACGGGTTGAGCGGCAGCCCCGTCACGCTCGATCGCAACTGATTCACGTTGGCCGCAGCGCCGGCCGTGGCACCGCTGAGCAGGCGTTTGCTGATGCCGCTCGACGAGCTGAAGTTGTCCGTGGTCGTGCCGATAATGCCCGCTTGCGGCGGCGGGCCGGGGTCGACGATTACGCCCTGAGGGTGATCGAGCTTGGACCAGCCGTTGCGACTGAAAGCCCGCGGATCGAACGGCGCGCGCTGTTGGTCGATCGTCGTGTTGGCAATGGCCGGGTCGTACACGGTGTTGCCGCTCGAAACAGCGGTCGTCCCCGCCAGGACGCGCACCACCTGCGCGTTGGCCAGCGCGACGCGAATCGCTTCGTCCAGCGACAGCGGCCACTCGGGCCGCGATTCCAGCGGCTCCCTCACTGTCGGCGGCGCAGGAATTCGGGGAAGCGGAGCGACAGGGAATTGCTCCGGCTGCCGAGCCAGGATGCGCCGCTGCTCGGGCAGGAAAACCGGCGGCACCCCCTGCGCCCGGGCGACGACCGGCCACCAGGTGGCAGCTAGCAGCCAGATGATAACGACCCGAAGAACCACGCCGAGCGTACCTCTTACCCGGTGCGCGCAGGATCCCCCCAACTCCGCTCGCATCGTCGCCGTCCTGCAAGACGATTGAAGCTTTCCATCACCGCCTGCAGGGCCTTTGCAGCTTCCGGGCTAGCAGGCTTTTTCACGGCCCTCAGGCACCAGCATCAATAGCGCCGGCAGGGCTACGACGCCACGAGCGCCACGGCAACGCTCGGCGACAGCCGGCGTACCATCAGCAGGCAAACGCCGCGCGATGCACACGCACCTGAAGCGAACTTGGCGACGCTCGCGGGGCGATGAGTCGCACGCCGATGGCCGAAACGGCGTCCTCCGATGTCGCCTGAACTCGCCGTTTTGACGCCCCCTTGATTGACACCGCGAAGTAGGGCGAAGAGCATGATGCGTCGGCTCAATTGCTACGCATTCGTTTGGCAAACCTGACTGGTGTGTCATGAAGAAGAAGCCCGCGCTGGTGACGCTCGGCGGCCTGATGTTGTCGGTCGGGCTGATCTCATTCCTGGCGCCGCGATCGACGGCCGAGGAAGGCGCCCCCGCCGGGCGCGACTCGTCGGCCGCGATGGCGCTGCCCCAGTACAACGACGCGGGCGAACTGCTGCGGCCCGAAGGCTACGAGCGTTGGACGCTCGTGGGAACGTCGTTGGGATTAGACTACTTGCCTGGCCAGGATCGTGATCCGGCGCGGCCGGGCGTGTTCCACAACGTCTACATGCAGCCGCAAGCATTCGATCACTACGTGCGCACGGGCGAGTGGGCCGAGCAAACGGTGTTTGTCGTGACGAACAACCCCGCGATGCGGCGGCAAGGCGAAGACGAGATCAATCGCCAGGGGACCTTCGCCGCTCCGACGCAGGGTCTGGAGGTCTCGGTTCGCGACACGCGGCGGTTTGACGACGGCTGGGGATATTTCCTGTTCGCCGCGAATGATCGCGGGCGCGCGGCGTGCAAGCCGCTCCCCACCAAGGATTGTTTCGAATGTCACGCGCAACACGGCGCCGACAACGGCGTGTTCGTGCAGTTCTACTCGGTGTTGCGCTCGGCGCGTCAGCGCCAGCTCGACAAGCCTGCCGGCGAATGACCTGGCCTGGCGTCGGGGCGCGCGGCGCAAGATGCGCTGTCAGAACCGCCAGCCGATACCGACGTTGTTGAAATACCGGGCCGACTGTTCGTTCAAGCCGAAGCCGAAACGCATGCCGAGCTCGATGTTCGGCGTGACCAGGAAGTGACCACCGAAGCTCGCGAAGTGATGGCTGAAGTCGGAGGCCGCATGGCTCGACATGATGCCGAAATACTCGGCATGCGCGTTCCAGCGTTCGCCGAAAGGAATCCTGAGCACGGTCGACGGTGCCCATTGATTCAAGTAGTCGCCTTCGTCGAATCCCGTGCCGAAACGGAAGGCCGAATCCCAGCGCCAACCGTTGGCAAACTCCCAGCCCCAGGCCTCGCCGAGGGTAATCGTCGACGCGTTCGAAGGGCCTGAAGTCGGCGTATAACCCTGGACGATGAGCGAGCTGCGCGGCGTCCAGCCCGATTGATCCGAAAGCTGGTATTTGCCGCCGTATAGGACACGCGATTCCTGCTCGGCCACGAAATCTTCGCCGCCCACCTCGCCGCCCGAAACGGTGCCTCCTCCGCCTACCTCGTAGTTCCAGCCGGCGCGGAGTTCGAATCGCTCGGTCAGCCCGTGGCGCACGAGCAGTTCCGGAACACTGTGCGATTCCGGCCCGAATCGGTTGTCGATGAATGAATACGACGACTCGAGCAGGTTTTCGCGCGGGGCAACCGTATTGGTGGCGGGCGTGAAAGCGTCGCGGTCGGTTTCGAACTCTTCGCCGCCGCCGGCTTCGGCGCCCGCTACCTGTTGCGCACGCGCGAACGACGGCCACCCATGGTGGATGGTCGTGGCCAGGGCCATCCATGCCCCGAGAGCCGCACAGAGCCTAGCGCGTTGTCCCGCCAAGTTTTCGCCTCGCTACCACGGTGTTCATACCTAGGATCGGCCAGTAAGTACCTGGGCTGGTGAACGGGGCGATTCTACGGCCTCGATTCCCGCGAAACTGCGAGGGGGGCGCCAGCGCAGACGGATTCTCCGGCAGGGTTTACCGAGCTTGCCGCCAAGGGTCTACCGCCTGCGCCGGCAATCGGAGAGCGCTTGCCGACTGGCTCGCCGGTCGGTGCAGTTGGCGCCGCTTCGTTCGCACAGTGGGCCGTAAGCCGCCCTCGACGAGAGCGCAAGTCCTTGGCCCATCACGTACCGCGCGGGTGGGTAACAGACGGCCAGGGCCCTGCGCTTACCAGGGCAGGATGATCCGCCTTTGCAGGAAATTGGGGCGGAAAAGGCGGATTATGGAGAGAATCGCTACCTCTTCTGCATTATCCTAACGTCGGACGGTGAGCGGGTTTCGCTCTCGGCCGCCGCACACCGGGCGCAAAGTCCGCGGCGGTTTGCCCGATCGCACACCATGCGAAAGTGCCACAGAGGATTTGTTTGATGCAGCGCAGTGATCTGTTTGTTCTCACGCCGCCGGGGCATGCCGACCCGGCCCTTGCCATCGCGGCGAGTCGAGCCGGTGCTCGCGGCGTGCTGGATCTGGAATTTGCCAGCGGCCCCGAGGCCATTCGTGCCGCACATGCCCGTCTGCAGCAGTTCGGTACACAGGGATACGGAATCAAGCTGGGCACGATGACCGGCTGGCTCGCCGACGAGCTGGTCGCCACGCGCCCGATGAATCTGCGTTGGGTCATCCTGGCCGGCGGTATCGGGCCAGACTTTGCTGCCCGGATTGGCACGCTCCAAGCTGCCGGTTTCGAGGTCTTTTGCGAAGCCGTCAGCGTCGAGGAAATGCGGTCCGCGGCTGCAGTCGGCGCCCAAGGCCTGATTCTCAAAGGTCACGAGTCCGGCGGTCGGATCGGCGACGAAACGTCGTTTATTCTGTTGCAGCGCTGGATCAAACAGGTCGCGCCCGAAATGTCCACTCCGCCACCCGTCTGGGTCCAGGGGGGCATCGGCCTCAATACGGCACCGGCTTGCGCCGTGGCTGGCGCGCAAGGCGTCGTGCTCGACTCGCAGGTGTTGCTCGCCCGGGAAGCCGCTTGGTCCGAATCGACCCGCATTCGCCTCGAAAACTTCGATGGCAGTCAAACGGCCGTACTGGGCGACGAGTTCGGCTACCCGATTCGCGTGGCCCACGAGCCACGGTCGGCGCTGACGGCCAAGCTCGGCCGCCTGGCGTCAGAAATCAAAGCCAGCGCGGCAGACAGCGAACAACAGCGGCAGGCCTGGTGCAAGGCCGCCCAGGCCGTGTTGTCGGCTAGCGATGCTCCCGAATTGAGAATCGTCGGGCAGGACGCCACGTCTGCAGCGGCGCTGGCCCAGCGCTATGTAACCGTCGGCGGCATCGTTCAGGCAGTCGTCGAGCGCGTCGCCGAGCACCTGGCGATCGCACGGCGATTGCGAACATTGGGAGAGAACTCGCCGTTGGCGGAGAGCCACCGCACGCGCTACCCGATCTTACAGGGGCCCATGACGCGCGTCAGCGACACGGCTGAATTCGCGGCTGCCGTGGCCGAAGCGGGCGGGCTGCCGTTCTTGGCGCTGGCCCTGCTGCGCAAGGCCGAGGTCACTGAATTGCTCGAAGCGACACGCGCGCTACTCGGCGATCGGTCGTGGGGAGCCGGCATCCTCGGATTCCTCCCCCCCGAAATTCGCACCGAACAAACCGCGGCCATCCTCGCCACGCGGCCTCCCTTCGCCTTGATCGCCGGCGGGCGCCCCGATCAGGCGCGGGTCTTTGAGAACGAGGGAATTCCAACCTACTTGCACGTCCCATCGCCGGCCTTGCTGCGCATGTTCCTCAAGGACGGAGCCCGGCGCTTCGTGCTCGAAGGTCGAGAGTGCGGTGGCCATGTCGGACCGCGCAGCAGCTTCGTCTTGTGGGACGCCGCCTGCGAGGTGCTCCTCGAGCATCTCGGCACGCACGGCACGGGCGAGGATCTACACGTCGTCTTTGCCGGCGGCATTCACGACGGGCTTTCCGGCGCAATGGTCGCGACGATGGCCGCACGGCTCGCGCAACGCGGCGTGCGCGTCGGAGCCCTCCTGGGGACCGCCTACCTGTTTACCGAAGAGGCCGTAGCCTGCGGGGCGATTGTCCCGCGGTTTCAGGCCAAGGCCCTCGATTGCGAGCGAACCGTGCTGCTCGAAACCGGCACGGGCCACGCCATCCGGTGCGTGCCGACGCCCTATTGCGACGACTTCGCCGAGGAGAAGCGCAAACTCGAACAGGCCGGTCGCACGACTGAGGAGATCACGCGGTCGCTCGAATGGATGAACGTCGGCCGATTGCGCGTCGCCTCGAAGGGGGTTGACCGGGCCGGCAGCGACACGGCGGCACCTGGCAAGCTGTTCCCCGTGGCCGAAGCCGACCAGGAAAGCCGGGGCATGTACATGATCGGCCAACTCGCCGCGCTGCGCCGCGAAGTCATCACGATCGCCGAGCTGCACGCCGAGGTGTCGACCGGCGCCGCGCACCTGCTGGACCGGCGAACGACGATCCAACCCTGCGACTCGCGACACCGTGCCGAATCGCCGTGCGAGGTGGCCGTCATCGGCGCGTCGTGCTTCTATCCCGGCGCTACCAGCCTGGAGCAATATTGGAACAACATTCTGCGCCGCGTTTACAGCGTGACGGAGATCCCGACGACCCATTGGGATTGGTCGCTGTACTACGACCCCGATCCAATGGCGAAAGACAAGATCATCTCGAAGTGGGGCGGTTTTCTATCCGACATCCAGTTCGATCCGTTCCGCTATGGGATCACGCCGGCCGCGATGAAGGCCGTCGAACCTCTGCAATTGCTGCTGCTCGAGGCGGTGCGTCACGCGCTGCGGGAGTCGGGCTATGAGCAACGCCCGTTCGCCCGCGAGCGGACGGCTGCGATCTGCGGCATCGGCGGCGGCGGCAGCCCGATCGCCACGGCGTACGGCTTTCGCACTTGCATGCCGCTGATCGATGGGGTTCCCGGCATGCCGATCCGCGGCCGTGAGATCGTCGAGCGCTGCGAAGGCATGCTCCCCGAGTGGACAGAAGACTCGTTTCCCGGCTTCTTGATGAATGTCGCCGTGGGGCGGGTCGCGAATCGGTTCGACCTGGGCGGTGCGAATTATGCCGTCGACGCGGCCTGCGCCTCGTCGCTGGCCGCCGTGCAGCTCGCAGTGCGCGAATTGCAGACCGGAGCCAGCGATTTGGCCCTGGCCATGGGGGCCGATACGGTCCAAACACCGTTTGCCTACATGGCCTTCAGCAAGACGTTTGCCCTGTCGCGCCAAGGCCGGTGCCGGCCGTTCGACGCCGCGGCCGATGGCATCGTGCTCAGCGAAGGTATCGGCGTCGTCGTGCTCAAACGCCTGGCCGACGCGATGCGTGACGGCGATCAGGTGCTGGCCGTCGTGCGCGGGATTGGTTCGTCGAGCGACGGCCGCGAAAAGGGCCTGACCGCGCCCAACGCCTCGGGCCAAATGCGGGCCCTGCGCCGCGCGTATGAACAGGCCGGGCTCTCGCCGGCCCGGCTCGGATTGGTCGAAGCGCATGGCACCGGAACGGTCGTGGGCGATCGCACCGAGTCCGAGTCGCTCGGTACCTTCTTGCAGCAAGCAGGTGCCACACCCGCGCAGACAGCCGTCGGCTCGGTCAAGTCGATGATCGGCCACAGCAAGTGCGCCGCAGGCATCGGCGGGCTGATCAAGACAGCCCTGGCGCTGCATCACAAAGTTCTGCCGCCCACGCTGGTTGAAACGCCGAATCCGGGCGCCGGATTTGGCGCGGGCCCGCTGTATTTGAACACCGAGGCCCGGCCCTGGATTCATGGCGGCGCCGAGCCGCGCCTGGCCGGTGTCAGCGCGTTCGGTTTTGGGGGCACGAATTTCCATGTCGTGCTGGAAGAGCACGTCGGCGACTTCACCCCGACGCCTGCCCGATCGCGTCAGGCCTGGGACGCCGAGTTGATCGTCTGCCGCCAGCCGACGCGAGAAAAACTGCTGGCCATGGCGCAGCACATCCAGCAGGGGTTGTCGCGCGGCGGAAAGCCGCGCTTGGTCGATCTCGCAGCGTCGACCTGGCGAGCCAGCTCGACGGACCCTGGCCATCCGACGTTGGCGCTGGTGGTAGCTTCGATCGACGAACTTCGCGAGCGGTTGCCATTGGCGCTGCAAGCGCTGCGCGGCAGCGAATCCCAGCACGCCGACCCCCGCGGCATCTATTTTGCCGCCCATCCGACGGCGAATCGCGGTCGCGTGGCCCTCTTGTTTCCCGGACAGGGGTCGCAATACCCCAACATGCTGGCCGATCTGGCGATTTCGTTCGACTGCGTGCGCGAGGCCTTCGACGCTGCCGCGCGGCAGTTGTCGGGCAGATTCGACGTGCCGCTGGAACGGTTGATCTATCCGCCCTCGGCCTTCGACGATGGGGCTCGGCAACAGGCTGCGCGGGACCTGGCGCGCACCGACGTCGCGCAGCCGGCCCTGGCCGCCGCGAGCCTGGGTGCCTGGGCGCTGTGGCGCCGGCTGGGCATGAGCGCCGAGATGGTGGCCGGCCACAGCTTCGGCGAATTGACCGCACTGTGCGCGGCAGGCACGCTGTCGCCGGCCGACTTGCTGCACCTCGCCCATCGTCGCGGCGTGCTGATGGCTGCCGCGGCCGGCGGCGACGCCGAAGGCCTGCTCGCCGTCGATGCCGACCAGCGTGCCGTGGCCGAATGCCTGCAAGATCTGCCCGGCGTCACGCTGGCCAATCTGAACTCCCCGTCGCAAACCGTCATTTCGGCCAGCACCACCCAGCTCGAAGCGGCCCGGGCGAGTCTGGCGGCCGCGCGATTGAAGACGCGCGACCTGCCCGTCGCCTGCGGCTTCCATTCGCCCTGCGTGGCGTCGGCCGCCGCGCATCTCGCCGCCGAGCTGCGCGAGATCGCCTGGATGGCACCGTCCGTGGCGGTGTATTCGAACACGACCGCCACACCGTATCCCGACGAGCCCACGCGGATCGTCGAACGGCTTTCCGAGCACCTCGCGGCGCCGGTCCGCTGGATCGAACAGGTCGAGGCGATGTACGCGGACGGAGCCCGGGTCTTCGTCGAGGTCGGCCCTCAAGGTGTCCTGACCGGGCTGGTTAAGCAAATTCTGGGCGAGCGCGATCACGTCGCCGTCGCGACCGATCTGCGCGGTCGCTCGGGTCACTTGCAACTCGTCCAAAGCGTGGCACAGCTCCTGCTGCGCGGCGTGCCGCTCGAGGTCGATGTCCTCACGGCGGGCCGCAGCCAGTCGCCGTTCGCGCTCTCCGATCTGGAAAAGCAGTCAGAGCTTCCGCCACCCACGCCGAGCACCTGGATCGTCAATGGCGTGCGAGCCCGACCGCTGAACGCGCCCGAGCAGCCGCACCTGGGACAACGGGTCACCGCCGCGCAACTGCCGGCGGCCCCGTCCCCGGCCCTGACGAACGGCACGCATCACCCCGCAGTCAAACCTGATTCCTCGCTGACCATGAGTCCATTGCCCAACAACTTTCCGGAACCTCCTTTGAATACGAATTCCCCGGCCGCGACGAACGGCCATGCCGCGACGACAGGCGCCTGGACCGCCGCATCGGCCGACCAGGTGGCCGACGATGCCACGCTTGTGCTGTGCCGCTATCAGGACTTGATGGCCAAGTTCCTCGATACCCAGCAGGCCCTGGTCCGCGACTATCTGCAATTGATGTCCGGCGGGCCCCTCGCGCAAACGCCCTTACCGTCCGTTCCGGCGGCAGTCGAAATGCCCATTGCCACGGCAGCCTCGGCGCCGCACGTGGAAACGCCCTCCGCAGAAGCCCAGCCGGTTGTAGCGTCCGCAGGGGCAGCCGAGGCCGCGCCGGTCGAAGTGACCCGCGAGGAGCTCACGCGCCGCCTGTTGGACCTGGTGTGCAAGCGAACTGGTTATCCACAGGAGATGCTCGACCTGGACCTCGATCTCGAAGCTGACCTGGGCGTCGACTCGATCAAGCGCGTCGAGATCCTCGGTACGCTGGCCGAGTCGCTCGGGGGCAAGGAGAGCGAACTCGGCGGCCGGCTCGAACTGGAAAAGCTGACGGTCCTCCGTACGCTGCGCGGCATTCTCGACTACCTGGCGCAACACGTGCTCACGCCGCAGACGGCCGGCACCAACGGCAGCGCCGCGTCGCATCCCGAGACCAATGGAAAATCATCCGGGACCAACGGCACGCCGCGCTTCGACGCCACGGCCCATCGGGAAACCGGCGAACTCGCGGTGCAACGTGCCGTCGTCGAACTGATCGATGCGCCACTGCCCGGAGGCGCAGCGCCGTTGATTCCCTCGGGCACCGTGGTGATCACCGACGATCAGCGTGGCATCGCCCGGCACTTCGCTTCGCGGCTGGCCGATTTCGGACAGCAAGTCGTACTCGTACGCATGGTGCCCGGCGCCGCGGCAGTCGACGAAGTGGACGGCATCTACCGGGCGGACCTGGCCGATGCCGAGCAAGTGGAAGCACTCGCCGAACGGCTCCGCAACGAGTGCGGCACGATTGGCGGATTGGTGCATCTCGCTCCGCTGGCCGCCCAGGCAGGCGATGTGCCGCTGACGGAGCAGATCTATCGCGATGTGAAATCGACCTATCTGCTGGCCCGGACGCTGGAAGACGATCTCGTGCAAGCCGGCGCGAACGGCAGCTCGCTGCTGCTCGTCGGGGCCTCGTTGGGCGGGCAACTCGGCTTCGAACAGGGACCTTTAAGCGAACATTTCCGCGCCGGCCATGGCGGCATCCTCGGCCTGCTCAAATGTATCGCCCAGGAATGGGACGCCGTGCTGGTACGGGCCGTTGACGTCGACCTGGCCCGTGATCCGGAAGAGCTGGCCGAGGCACTCTTGGCCGAGTTGAGCGACCGCGAGGGTCCGGTCGAAATCGGCATCTCTGATCGCCGCGTAACCTGGAAGCCGGCGTCTGCTCCGTTGATCGATCTGGCGGCCGACGACTTCGCGTTGCCGCAGGGCGCCAAGATCCTCATCACCGGTGGGGCCCGCGGCATCACCGCCAAGGTGGCTGTCGAGTTGGCGCGCCACGGACAGCCGCACCTGGTGCTGGTCGGACGTACGGCGCTGCCGTCGGACGACGAACCGACCGAGCTGCAGGCCTTGACAGAACCGGCCGAGTTGAAGCGTGCCCTGATCCAACGGCTCGAGGCCGCCGGGCAGCCGGCCACGCCCAAGGCCGTCGAGCGCGAACATCGACAATTGCTCGCGGCTCGCGAAATCCGGGCCACCTTGGCCGAGATCGCCGCCGCCGGAGCAACCTGGGAATACCATGCCCTCGACGTGCGCGATATCGACGCGTTCGGCCGCCTGATCGACCAGCTCAATGCGACGGGCGGCGTTCAGGGGGTCGTTCACGGGGCCGGCGTCATCGAGGACAAGCTGCTTCGCGACAAGACGCCGGAATCGTTCGACCGTGTGTTCCGCACGAAGGTCGACAGCGCGCTCGTCCTGGCCGAGCGGCTCGACCCCACGCAACTCAAGTTCTGCGTGCTGTTTTCGTCGCTGGCCAGCCGCTACGGCAATCGCGGACAAAGCGACTACGCGGCCGCCAACGAAGTCCTCAGCAAGCTCGCCGCGCAACTCGACCGGCGGTGGCCCGGCCGCGTGTGCGCGATCGCCTGGGGCCCCTGGTCGGGCGTAGGCATGGTCGCCGAACTCGAACCACACCTCGTCCGGCGCGGATTGAAGCTCATCACGCCCGCAGAGGGCCCCCGCTTTGTGCTGGCCGAAATCGCGACGAGCGAGAAGGGCCCCTGCGAAGTGGTGATTGCCGGAGGTGCCGAGCACCTGGTTCGTCCGCGCAAGATTAGCGCCACTGCCGCGCAGAACGCATGAGTGTCGTCATGGCCACGGTCACATCCCCTTCGAATCGCGCCGCCGGCGATGCGCCGGCGCGGCCCCTGTGGCCGACGGAACTCGTGTTCGTGCAGGCCGAGCAGACCGCGGAGCTTGCCGAGCGATTGACGACGCTGGCTCGCTACTGCCGCGATCGACACGATCTCGAACTCGCTGGCGTCGCGCGGGCGATCAATTCAGCGCGCAACATGCAGCCCGTCTGCGCCGCGTTCGTGGCCAGCGACCTGACCGACTTGAGTCGCCGCTGCGAGGCGCTCGCCGAGCACTTGCGCACCAGTCCCCGGCAACGCGTACACGATCCGTCGGGCAGCTACTTCGAGCCTGAGCCGCTGGGCATCTCCGGCGGCCTGGCCTTGTTGTTTCCGGGCGAGGGAGCCCAATACCCTGGAATGTGCGCCGATTTGAGCCGCGCCTTCCCGGTAATCGGCGAACATCTGCAACGCATCGACGCCGACGTGGCGGGCGACGCCGGTCCGCAGGCGATTAGCCGTTTCTTCCAGCCGCCCGGCGACCTGACGGCCGAGCGCCGCGATGAGCTCGAGTCGTACCTGCGGCAGGTCGACTATGCCATGTTCAGCGTCTTGACGGCCGACGGCGTGCTGTTCGACCTGTTGACACGGCTCGGCCTGGTGCCCGACGCCCTGGCGGGGCATAGCGCCGGTGAATTGGCGGCCTTGGCCGCCGCCGGTTCGATTGATGCGGCCGCCGACATGAAGACGATCATCGGCGCTATGCGCGACCTGGGCGCAGCCGAGCAGCGGAGCGAGCAGGCCGAGGCCCTGTTGTTGGCCGCGGCCGCTCCGAGCGAGAAATTGCAAGCCATCATCGCCGAAACGCTGCCTGAGGAGTTGGCGGCAGGCCCCCGGCAGGCGGTCTTCGTGGCGATGGACAACTGTCCCCATCAGGCCGTGATCGTGGGGCTTACCGAACCCATGCTCCAAGTCGAGGAGGCCTTGAAGGCGCGCAAAGTCGTCTGCGAGCGGCTGCCGTTTTCCCGGCCTTACCACACGCGATTGTTCGCGCCGTTCATGGGTCCGTTGACCGAGATGTTCGACGCGGTCGACTTTGCGCCACCCAAACGGCGCGTCTATTCGTGCACGACGGCCCGGCCCTTTCCCGAGGAACCCGAGGCGATCCGCGCGATGGCGCTGGCCCATTGGTCTTCGCCGGTCGAGTTTCGAAAGCTGATCACGCAGCTCTACGACGAAGGCATTCGTGTCTTCGTCGAAGCCGGGCCGCGCGGACTGCTGACCGCCTTTGTGCAAGATATTCTCCGCGGGCGCCCGCTGGCCGCGATCCCGGCCGATTTGCCCCGGCGCCACGGAGTCACCCAGCTCAACCATCTGCTGGCGCAGTTGGCCGTGCAGCGGGTGCCGATCGATCCGGGTTATCTCTATGCGGTCCGGTCGGTGCGTGCGCTCGACGATCCGCTTCGCGCGGCGCAACCTGTTCAAGAAGCAGCTGCTAAACCGCGCGCCCCGCGGTCGCCCAAGCCCGGGGCCGGCGAGGTGCTGGCACGGCACCTGGCCCTGATGGATCGTTTTCTGAGCGATCAGCAGCTCGTGTTTCAAGACTATCTGCGAACGCGCCGCGGACCGAGGCTACCGGCCCGCGCGCCGGCGCCTGTTGGTCCCGCAGCCATGCCGCGCGTCGCGCCGGTGGCACTCGACGCATGGCCCCTTGCCGGCAAGCTCGTGCAACATCAACCCGGCACCGAGTTGCTGATCCATCGCGCGCTCGACCTGGCCGAAGACTGTTATGCCGACGAACATACCGTCGGTGGCCGCGACATCAGTCGCATCCGGCCGAGCCAGCGAGGCCTGCCGGTCATGCCGATGACCTTTATCCTGGAAATGATGAGCGAGGCAGCTTGCCAGCTTGTCCCTGGGATGGTCGTGTCCGCGGTGAGCGAAGTGCAAATCTTGCGCTGGCTGGCCTTCGACGAGCGCCGGGTAGGCACGGCCGAAATCCGGGCGCGTCGTCAACCCGAACAAACGCAATCCGGCGTCGTGCGCATCGAGGTGGCGGTGCGCGACCTGGGCCTGGCGGCCGAGTCGAACACCGTGGCCGGCGCCACGCTCGACGCGGGGCTCGTCGCCCGGGGTACCGTCGAACTGGCGCCGCGATACGCTCCGGCGCCGCGCGTGGCCCCGCCCACGTTTCAGGGCGAACAACCCTGCCGGGTCACGCTCGCCACGTTGTACCGCAACTTGTTTCACGGCCCCTCGTTTCAGGGCGTCCAGCAACTCGTACGGTTTGGCGAGGAAGGACTCGCGGCCCGGCTCGAGGTGTTGCCGCGCTCGCAATTGTTCCGCTCGCTGCCCGAGCCGCGATTCTTGATCGACCCGGTGACGGTCGACGTCGGCATGCACCCCGCTGCTGCCTGGCACCTGGAGCAGGCGGATCAATCCGGGCGCATCTTGCTGCCGTTCGAGCTGAAGCGCATCGAGTTCTTTGGCCCGAGCCCGGCGGTCGGCTCGAAGATGGATGTCTACAACTACATTGTCCATGCCTCGCCGCGTCAATTTACTCACGGTGGTGAAATCGTCCACGCCGACGGCTCGCTCTGGTGCCGCTTGACGGGCGTCAAATGCTGGCGGTTCTACTTGCCGCTCTGCGAGGTGAATTTCAACGGGCCCAAGGACGAATATTTCATCTGCAAGTCGTGGCCCGAGGGTTTACCGGATGCTGTGCGGGGCAACGAGGCGGACGTGGCGTGTGTGCGGCTCGACCCACGCGGCGACATCGCGCAGAGCAACATGCAAGAAGCTGCGGCCAGGGTCACGCTCTGCGAGAGCGAGATGCAGACGTTTCGCGCCGCGCGGTGGAGCAACGCGGAACGTACAGCCTGGCTGTTCGGCGCGATCGCCTTGAAGGATGCCGCCCGGCAGTATTGGCGGGCGCACTCGGGCGAAAAGCTGTTCATCGCCGATCTGGAATGCGCGGCCGACAGCTATGGTCGGTCGTCGATCCGATTAAGCGATGGTCGGCGCCCCCCAGGCTTTCCCACCGTCACGGTGGCCACGTCGCCCACAGCCATCGTGGCCGTCGCGACGCGTCGCGCCTGGTGTGGGGTCGGCCTCGCCGAATTGCCCGCGTCTGAGGACGATGCGCCACAGCTCGATGCCGGCGAAGTTCAAGTGCTCTCGGCAGTGCCCGGCGCTCCAGAAACTGCGCGCGCGTGGGCCAAGGCCGCGAAACTCGCGGTGCGTTCGGCCCTGGGGCCCGTGTTGATCGCCGATCTCGATTTGCTTCGAATTTGCGCCGTTGATCCAGCCAGCGGCGTGATTGAGCTCGAGCTATCGTCTCGATTGGCCGATGTGTATCCCGAATACCAGGGGCGCACGCTCCCCGTGCACATCATGCAGGCAACCGAGCAGATCGTCGCCGTCGCCGTGGCACCCGCAGCGCAGGATTCGCCATGACGGATCATGCCACACTACTCGCCACCGTGTTGCAGCACGTGCGCGAACTGGCCGGGTGCGATCCTCAGGCGGTGCGGCCAGACACCCATTTTTTTGCCGATCTAGGGCTGGGGTCGATCGATGCCGTGGTGCTGGGCGAACGTCTCGAGTCACAAATCGGCCGGCCGTTGCGCTTTGCCGAGGGACTTGCCGAGTTGGCCCGGCTAGGGCGTGACGATATCACGCTCGCCGAGATTGCGGCGCTTGTCGCGCTGCAAATCGCGTCGGCCCAGGAGGATGGTTGACCGATGCCGCACATCAAGCTGGCCGGCTACAACGCTTTCTATCAGCAGCAAGGGACAGGGCCCGACGTCGTGCTGTTACACGGTTTCACCAGCAACCTCGCGATGTGGATGTTTGGCGGGATCGTGAAAGCACTGTCCGACAGCTTCCGTGTGACCGCCTACGATCTCCGTGGCCACGGGGCCAGCACCGCGCCGCAACACGGCTACACGTCCGCAGACCTGGCGACCGACCTGGTCGAATTGCTCGATCAGCTCACGATCGAACGGGCCTGGCTGGTTGGGCACAGCTTGGGCGGCGTAGTGGCCATGCATACGGCGCATCGCGCGCCGCAGCGTGTCGCGGGGATCGTGTTGAGCGACACCTACTTTCCAGGTCTGGCGTCGACCGAGCCGGGCATGCCCCATGCGGAGATCTGGCAAAACTTGCGCGAACACTTTCAGGCCGCTGGCCACGAGATTGGCCCGACGGTCGACTTCCGCCGCTTGCTCGACGAGGTCGCTGTGCTGGACGCTTCGGCACGGACAGTGCTTCAAGATCGGCTCGGCGCCCCCGCGGCGCGATGGATCGCACAATTGCGCCCCTTGGCCGCAACTTCTGCGGCCGAAGAAGTGTTTGACCCAGCGGGACTGACGGCCGCCGTCCTGGCCACGATTCGCCAACCCGTGTTGGCGTTGTACGATGAACACACGCCCTTCGCGGCGACCCAGGCCTGGTTGAGCGAGCACTTGCCGCATTGCACGACCGGCCGCGTGCCCGGTGCCGCCCATTTGGCACTCCTGGAAAGCCCTGCCGAGTTCACTGCCCAGGTACGCGACTTCTTGCTGCGGCAAAGCGATCTGAGCGGGCGTGAGGCATTGCCCCTGGAGGCGAAACGGTAAGCGTCCATGTGGTTCTCGACCTTTCTTTGGCTGAACCTGGTGCGCCGGCGGGCTCGCTCGCTGCTCACCGCCCTCGGCATGGCGATCGCCGTGGGCACGAGCGTCGCTCTGCTTGGCGTGGCCGAGCAGTTCGAACGCTCGACGGTCGAATCGTTCGCCGGCCGCGGCGTCGACATCGTGATCCTCGAAAGCGGCATTCTCGACCAACTGTCGAGCGACTTGCAGCAGGAATATGAAGCGCCGTTACGCTCGGTACAGGGCGTCAAGGACGTGGGGCCCGGCCTGCTCGAGTTGATCGATTACTCGCACAGCGGCAACGTCGTCAGCGTGCTCGTCCAGGGATGGGTACCCGACTCGTTTCTGTTCGACACGATCAAGATTCGCGCCGGCCGGCGGTTTGCCGCGGGTGAGCAGGGTGTCGTCATGTTGGGCAAGACGCTGTCCGAAGTGCTGCAGAAGCAGGTCGGCGACATGCTCACCATTCAGCGCGAATCGTTTCGCGTGATCGGAGTCTACGAAAGCTTCAGCGTGTTCGAGAACGGCGCTGCCACGTTGCCTTTGGCCGAGTTGCAACGCGTGATGGCGCGGCCCGGGGGCGTGACCGGGTTCTCCGTGGTGCTCGATCGCTCGGGACCGCAGCCGGCGAACGTCGAGGAGGTTTGCCGACGCATCGAAGACCTGAGCGACGAGTCCGGCAACGCCTTGGGCCTGTCGGCCGTGGCCACGCAAGACTATGCCGACAACGCCGCGCATCTTCGTGTGATTCGCTCGATGGCCTGGGCCACCTCGTTGATCGCCCTGGTCGTGGGGGCCGTCGGTACCTTGAATACCATGCTCATGTCGGTGGTTGAACGCGTCCGCGAGATCAGCATCCTGCGGGCGATCGGTTGGCGCCGCGGGCGCGTGGCGCGGATGGTTCTGGGCGAGTGCTTACTGTTGAGCCTGGCGGGGGCAGTGATCGGCATTAGTGCCGCGGCGGGCCTGCTCGCGTGGTTATCGCAACTGCCCATGACGCGGGGCTTCATCACGGGTGAATTGCCGCTGGCGGTGATTGGCAAGGGACTGCTCTTGGCCTGTGCCGTGGCCGCGGTCGGCGGTGGATATCCGGCCTGGCGCGCGACGCGACTGATACCGGTCGAAGGATTGAGTCATGAGTGATCTGGCTCGCGAGCTGCCTCCGGGCGTGCCGCTGCTCGAGGCGCGTCAATTGCGGCGCGTCTATCCCAGCGGCAATGTCAACGCCGTGCGCGACGTCTCGCTCCGCATCGAACGCGGCGACTATCTGGCCATCATGGGCCCCAGCGGCAGCGGAAAGTCCACGCTGCTGAACTTGCTCGGCGGCCTCGATGTCCCCAACCAGGGCGAAGTCCGTTTTGCCGGGCGTCCGCTCGCCGAATTCCCCAGCCTCGACGCGTTTCGCTCGCGCGAGGTCGGCTTCGTATTCCAGTCGTTCCACCTGCTGCCCACGCTGACCGCGCTGCAAAACGTGCAAGTGCCCATGTTCGAGGGTGCTTTGCGCGCCGCGCAGCGACGCGCGCGCGCCGCCGAGCTGCTCGAAACAGTCGGGCTCGGTCATCGCTTGCACCACCGTGCCATGCAGCTCTCGATCGGCGAGCGCCAGCGCGTCGCGATTGCGCGGGCGCTCGCGAATCGGCCGTCGCTGTTGTTGGCCGACGAGCCCACGGGCAGTCTCGACTCGCACACCAGTGAAGAGGTGCTGAATCTCTTCGCGCGCTTGCATCGCGAGCAAGAACTGACCCTGATCGTCGTTACGCACAGCCCCCAGGTCGCCGCGGCGGCGGCGCGCGTCGTCTGGTTTCGCGACGGACAACTCGCGCCGGGACCGGATGTCAATGTCTCGATTCCCGATACCCCCAGACCGTCAACTCCCGCGGCTCGTTAAACAGTCATCGCCATGAATCTTTGGATCGTCCTCCTGAGCGCGGCCGCCGTGATGCAAGCCGCGCCGCCGCATGCCGAAAACCTCGTGTACAGAGAGTTGCGCGCAGGTGGGGTCACTCTCGGCGGCACCCAGACCGTCCCGCTGCCCGAACCGGCAATGCCCGACGGGCTCGATGCACCAGCGCAACAAGCCGTTCTGGCCAAGGTGGCCGGGACCGCCTATCCCCTGGCTCGACTGCTGCGCAACTCGCCGGTCGCGCCGCACCTGTTGCAGCAGCGCGAGCTCGATGGACCGGAAGGCCGGGGACGTGCCGTCGACGTCTACTTTGTGCTGTATGGCCAGCTCGATACGCTCGATGATCGCGAGACGCTCGATCGCGTGTGGAAATCCGAAGACGACCAGGACGTTGCCAGCTCCGGGGGCAGCCTCGAGGCCGGCGAATTAGCCGCTCGCAACATCTCTTGGAACGCCGCTCATGCCGACTTCGAGGCCTTTTCTGCCGGCGCTGCGTCGCTTTGGAAGCGGGTCGAAGTGGCATCGGTCACACACTCGCTCTGGACGCGATCGCCCGAGTCGCTGCTGGCGGCGGCGCAGACCGATCACCGCTTTGACGACGACGCCGAGCATCCAAATCGCTGGTGGCCGCTCGAACTGACCCCGCAGGGTACGTTGCAACGCGGCCAGCCGCAGGTCTATCCCGGCGTGGGCATGTATCTCAAAGTCACGCGGCTGCACGAACCTGCCGGCGCACTGTTCTGCGAAGGCCACCTGGTGTTTGCGGAACCCCTAGGCTGGTTCGACGGCAACAATCTTCTCGGCTCGAAGCTACCTGCCATCGTGCAGTCGCGCGTCCGAGCCCTGCGCCGCGAGGTCGCGCTCGCTGAGCAGCAGCGTTAGGCATTCCCCCCTGCGCCGTCCCAGCGGACCGCAACCGCTTCGTAAAGCAAGAGGTCAACGCGCCTGATTCACGCTCGGCCGAGAAGCTGTAACAAGCCACCGGGTCGGCAGGTGCCATACCCCGGCAAGTAATCGATCCAGGCCGAGGTGCCGGATCTACAGGATCCATCCGCCGGCGGAAATCAACACCCTGGCCGGTACGCGCACAGGCTTGTTGCTCCCCGACGCCGCGATGGTCACCGCCGCGGCGCACGCCAGAGGTGGATCGTCCCGTCGTGCATTCCGGCGCCAAGCGTTTCGCCATTGGGGGCGAACGCCAGCGTCGAAGGCGGCGTGCCCTGCGATGTCAACCGGAGCGTCAGCTCTGTGGTCGCCGTGTTCCAAAGCTTGATGGTCGCCAACTCGCTCGGATCGTTGGCGTGCTGTCCAAAGGCCGCGGCCAGCGTGCGTCCGTCCGGCGAATAAGCCAGGGCCCAAAGAGTTCCGTCCTGGCCCGAGATCGCCTGCAGCGATTCGGGCCGGCGCGGATCGGCGATCCAGAGGGTCCCATCATGCGTGCCAAAGGCCAGCTTGTCGCCGTTGGGCGAGAAGGCACAGCACATGACGTTGAAGGCGTCGTGAATGTCGAACTTGGCGACTTGCTGGCCGCTGGTCATGTCCCAAAGCGCTAGCAATCGATCAAAACCGCCGGTCGCCAGCCAACGGCCGTCTCGGCTGAAGGCCAGACAGCGAACCAACCGCCGATTGCCGGCGAGTTGATGAACGCCGGTCTTCGATTGCCAGTCCCACACCCGCAGATCGGTTGGCTCGCCAGGCCACAGTGTGCGCGCATCGCCACCGCCGCTGGCCAACAGCCGACCGTCGGGCGAGAACGCCAGGCAGGTGACCGGATCGCGTTGAGTCGGCAGCGTGAAACGCGCTGCTCCCGTCGCGAGGTCGTACAGGCCCACGGTCCGCTCGTCGACACGTACGGCCAAGGATCGGCCGTCGGGCGACACGGCCAATGGGCCGTCGCCGTGGCTAAGCTTGCCTCGATCGGCGCTGAGCGATCCATCGGCGGTCCGCCATTGGCGCACCTGCCCGCTGACGCTCGACGACACGAACTGCGAACTATCCGGCGTGAAGTCGAGCGCGATGACGCGTTCGTCGTGGGCCACGATCGATTGATCGAATGCCTCGGGCGTCGAGTCCCAGATGCGCAGCGTGTGATCGCGACCGGCCGTCACCAGCATGTCGGCGCGAGGCACGTCCGCCAGCGCGTAAATCAACCCGGCATGGCCGGGCCAGGACTCGACGACCTGGCCCGAGCGGACATCGAACGCCCAAAGCCGGCCCGCGTCGGTCGAGGCGACTAGGCGATGCCCCGCCTGGGAAAACGCCAGGCTGAAAAACTCCCCCGCGGGGCAAAGCAGCTCCTGACGCACCGCCCGTGAGTCGGCGTCCCATAAGGCCAGCTTGCCATGCGCGCTGCGAAACGCCACGAGCTGGCCATCGGGGGAACAGGCCACGTAATCACAAGGTCGCGGCGCAGAGATCTGAGCTTCGCATTTCCCGGTATCCACGTTCCACCACTGCATGGCGCCGGGACTCCAATTGGCGGGCCCGCCCGAGCCTGTGGCCAGGTGCGTACCGGTGGCGTTCCAAGCGACGCTATAGCACTGCCATTCGGCCGCCTCGGGCATCTCGGCCGCGACGCGCAACTGCAGGAGCGCGGGCCGCAAGAACTTCGGCGCGGCGTCGGCATCGCTTGCACTGGAGGTCAATTGCCAGACGTGCGCCGTACCGTCCCATACCGCCCCGGCCAGCTTCTGTCCATCAGACGTAAACGCGAGATCGTGGACCTCGGCCGCGAGCCCCTCGAGCGTGTCGATGGCAATCCCGCTGGTGACTTCCCAAAGGCGAACCGTCTGATCGCGGCTGCCAGTGGCCAGCCAGCGACCGTCGGGAGAGAACTCAACGGCGGTGACCAGGTCGCGGTGACCCAAGAATCGCCGCTGCTGCCAGGGCTGCGCCAGATCGCAAACCAGAATCGACGCATCGCGTCCCGGCCAGGCAATCCAACGACCATCGGGCGAGGCGGCCATGGCATAGACCGCGTCGACCGCGGCAAGCTCCTGCCGCAGTCCGCGATGACACACGCCCCACCAGTGATACCACTCGAAGCCGCGCAGATCGGTCGCACCGGGCGCCGGTCGATGCTGTTCGAGCAGCCCCAACGCCCGCCGATAATCGCCCGCGGCGCATGCATCCTGCACGTTGTTCAGATGGGCCACATAGAGATAGCGATCGGCCCGCGCGCGGGCCTGCGATTCGCGTTGCACGAGCCGGGCCTGCTGGACCGTGATGGCGGGTCCGGCCACGGCCAAACCGACGACCAGCAAGCCCAGGATCGTGACCACGGGGTGCCGGCGGCACCATCGCTCGGCGCGGCGCACGCGCCCCAGCGGCCGCGCAAGAATCGGCTCGCCGCGACGGAACCGCGCCAAATCGTCGGCCAAGGCCGCGGCCGTCGCATAGCGCGCGCCCGGCGATTTCTCCAGGCACTTCAGACAAATCGTCTCCAAGGCCCGTGGCACCGACGCATTGAGCGAACGTGGCTGCGGAGGATCGCTCGAGAGAACTTTGTCGATGACGGTCCGCGGATCTCCCCGAAACGGCAACTCGCCCGTCAGACCTTGAAACAACACCACCCCCAGCGAATAGACGTCGCTACGGGCATCGGCCTCGTGCGATTGCCCCCGGGCCTGCTCGGGCGACATGTAGGCCGGCGTGCCGACCATTTGACCGTCGATCGTCATGGTGACTTCGGCGGCCTCGCGCTTGGCGAGCCCGAAATCGGTCAGCAGCGGCTCTCCGGCGCGATCCAGCAGAATATTGGCCGGCTTCAAATCGCGATGCACGATGCCCTGGCGATGGGCATGCTCAAGGGCCCGGGCAATCGTTTCGGCAAGCTGGGCCACTTCGACGAAGCTCAGCCGCTGTTGCAACCGCTGGGCCAGCGATGCTCCCTCGACCAGGTCGCTCACCAGGTAGATTGTGTCGCCGTCGCGGCCGACTTCGTGCAGGCTGACGATGTTCGGGTGGCGCAATTGGGCCGCGGTCCGGGCCTCACGAAGAAACAACTCGGATTCGACGGTGGAAAGCGCGCCGCGGCGCGGAACCTTGAGCGCAACCAGGCGATCGAGTTGCGTGTCGTGAGCCCGCCAGACGGTGCCAAATCCGCCTTCGCCAATGCGCTCCAACAGTTCAAAACGGCCCAATCGGGAGCCAGCCGTCACGGTCGCACGGTCACCGCCAATCAAGCTGAACGAGTTATCGCAATCGCGGCAGTGAATGTGCGTCAGGGGCGTGTCGTCGGCAATCTCGATCGGCACCTGGCAATGCGGACAGCGGACGCGCAGCGCCGATGAATCGTCGCTCGATGATGCAGCACTCGCCGGCGACACGCCGGACGCTGCCGTAGAGTTCTCTGCCTGCCATCGCGCCGCGCCGACGATGCGCCGCGCTCGCTGCGTCGCGGTTTCCGGCGCCGGGCGATCAGCCGAAGGACCCATGGGAAGTCAGGCCCCGGTTCAGAAGCATGGTCAACGAAGCATTAGTGCCGCGACGCGAACCACCGACCTGATCGGCCGAGCGCGTCGCGCAGCGAATGTTTGGCCCGATGCAGCAGCCCGCGCACCGCACCCGGCGAACGTTGCATCGCCGCGGCCGTCGACGCGATGCTTTGTTGTTGGAGATACCGATGCACGATGACGGCTCGTTGATCGGCCGGCAGCGCTGCCAGGCCGACCTGCACGGCGCGAATCGCCTCGCCTTGAGCCGCGTGGTGGCTGGGGGTGCCGCCGCGGTCGGAAAGCAGCGTGACCAGATCGGCGAGGGAGCTGTGGCCGCCCTCGGGCGCGGCTGCGCGTTGGGCGTCGCCGCCGCGCTTCTTGCGGCGCAATCGGCGGAGGTTGTCCTGCAAGCGATGTTCGACGACCGCATTCAACCAGGCGGCGAAGGAACCCGCACCCGCGGACCGAAAGCTGCCAATCGCCCGAAACGCGTCGACCAGCGCCTCTTGTAAGACATCCTCCGGATCAAGCAGGCCCGCGGCACTGGTCGGCAATCGGCTGCGAACCCGCTGCTCGAGTCGCGGATAGTGGGCCAGCAACACCTGCTCCAGCGCACCCGGATCGCCGGCGATGGCGGCCTCAACCAAGGTCGATTCTTCGAGCGATGCCGGCATGGAGCTCACGCGCGCCTGGTCGCGAAAACACCCCCGCCCCGGGGTGGCCCGGTGGCTGCGGCTTTGATCGTAACCCCTGTCCAGGGCGAACTCAACGAATCGTCGATTCGCCGGCGATGGGGTGCTCGACCGGCTGCTCGGGACAAGATTCCCCAAAAAACCGCGCGCGCTTGACGCGCCGTTGACGCTCTTAGAACCCGGCACTTCTGCCGGTTGTTCCCAGACCCACTTTGGCCTCCGTGGAAAGGAGCGTTTGCCGCTCATGAGTACCACCCTGCGCGTCTCGTTTCGCACCGCTGGCTGCTGTTGCTTGTGGCTGATCTTGCTCGGGGCGTCTTCCAGCGTCGCCTGGGGAGCGCCCTACAGCTTTCTGAGCGTCTCCGGCAACAATGTGTCGGGCAACGCCGCGTCGACGACCTTCTCGAGTAACAACTTCAACGGCACAATCGCCGTGACCCACGTCTTCTCGTCGCCCGCCGCGGTCGGATACGCCGACAATGTCAACTCGCTGATCAACCCCTCGCAGTTCACGGCTTTGTTCCCGGGCACCGGCCAGGTGCAAGGCCACCTGGCGATGACCGTCTATGGCGACCCGAGCAACCCGGGCCCCGGCGGTCCGGTCAACACGTCGCAGGTCATCTTTGATCTGACCGGCTACAACGGCAACCTGCCCGACCTGGTGTTTGGCATCTGGAACACGACCGACGAGATCGCACTGCCGGCTTATAACGTGCAACTGCTCGATGCGAACAGCATGCTCGTGCCCCCGACGTCATTGATCTACGTCGGCAATCAAGACAACCAGTTGCAGGTCGCCGGCCGGCACAAAATGCAGCTCAACCTGGCCACGGGCGACATCACCGCGCCGACCTTGATCAATGCTGGCGGCACGCACACCGACGCTATGTTTTACAAGGGCATCCCCGTCGGCACGCAACAGATCGTCGTAACGGCTCATTTGACGCCCTTGAACCTGATTGGCGACGGGGTGGGCTATTACTTTGCCGAGCCTTTGCCCGAGCCGACCAGCGGTTTGCTGCTGGCGGTGGGCCTGCCGCTGTGTCTGGCGATCTGGCGGCGCAAACGGCGCGGTTAATCGCAGCGTCGGTCTGGGAGTTCCCGATCGGCGTGCCGCCGGCCAGCGGCTCGCCGGTCGGGGCGTTTCAACGACGCGCCTCTTGCGCCGGTCTCGCCGGCCAGCGAGCGAGTGGTGCACCAGCCGCCACAGCGAACCATGCGACATCGGCTCGCCACGGTCGCCCTCGCGCGACGAAGACCATCGACGATTGAAAGATCGTTGAGTCTTTGAATACAAACTTGTACCTTAAGGACATCGCCAGCTTGAGGAAAACTTAACTGCGACAGATCAACGCTCGCGCGGAAGACGGATGTTCGTTGGATTCCTCCTAATCTTGTTCATCGCGGCGGCAATCGTCTTTGCCGTCGTCGCCTATCAGCAGGAACAAGAGCGAAAGAAAGCGATTGCCGATTGGGCCGATGCAAACGGCTTCGCTTTCGACCCCACCGCTGATTACGACATCGACGAGCGTTATCGTGATCTTCCTCCGCTCCAAAAAGGCTCGAACCGATACGGCGCGAACCACCTCCGAGGCCAGTTCGCCGATCGCCCCTTTCACGCGTTCGACTTCCACTACGAGACCACTTCGTCGAATGGCAAGTCCAGCGACACGACACATCACTGGCATCGAGTGCTGCTCATCGACGCAGGACTGCCGTTCAAACGGCTGGCGATCCGCAAGGAGCATCTGTTCGACGGCGTTGCGGAGTTTTTCGGCTGGGACGACATCGATTTCGAGTCCGATGAGTTCAGCCAAACGTTTCACGTCTCCTGCGAGGATCGCAAGTTCGCCTACGACGTGATCGACCAGAAGATGATGGAATATCTCCTCCGCCGCCCCGAGCGGCCACTGTGGATGCTCGGTTCATGCGTCGTGACCGCCGACCAGGGAAAGTGGAGCATCGAGCTCCTGGACCTTGCCCTCGTCGACTTGAGCGAGTTCCTGGATCAACTTCCCGCGTCGCTCGTGCGCGACCTCAAGGAGCAGATCGCTTGAACGACGCGCCGTCCGCTGTTCTCGTGGTGGGCCTGATATTCCTGTTTACTACCATCGTCTGGTTCATCGGGAGCTTTAACCGCCTCGTGCGCGTGCGTAATGCGGTGTTCGAGTCCTGGTCGGGGATCGATACGGAGCTCAAGCGCCGGCACGATCTCATCCCGAATCTCGTCGAGACGGTCAAGCGCTATGCCGAGCATGAGCGAGACGTGCTCGAGCGCGTGATCCGTGCCCGTCAACTGGCCATAAATTCCTATCACCTGCGCTCGGAACTGGCCGACTACGAAAACTCGTTCGTCGGCAGCCTGAGGAATCTCTTTGTCGTCGCCGAACAGTACCCTGACCTGAAGGCCGACCGGCATTTTTTGGCGCTGCAGGAGCAACTCGTCCACACCGAAGACCGGATTCAGCGCGCTCGCCGCTTCTACAATGCCAACGTTCGCGATCAAAACAATACCGTGCAGGTATTTCCGACTAACATCATCGCGTCGCTGTTCAACTTTGGCCCTGCCGAATACTTCGAGATCGAAGATGCTTCGATCCGACTCGCGCCGACGATGAACATGTCACATCAGCCGTTGCAGCGCGATTAGGCGCGTGACCGAAACACTTTTCTAGCGCGACATCAAGCGTTCTGCAGCGGCGCGGCGAACAGAACGCCGGCAGTTCTCGATGAAACCCCGCAACTCGCCGACGGCCGGGGATCAGGCAACAGGAAGAGACGCGGACGCGCGGCGTCGCTTTGTCGCTGCAAACGTGAAAAGAAACGCCGCTCCGAGCAACAACGACGCGCCGCTGGCCGGCTCGGGCACAATGGCGACGATCACCTCCGCGAAGTTGTCGGCCACGATCTGGCGGCCCGCTTGATTCAGATGCAGATTGTCGCGCATCAGGCTGGTCCGCGCCTTTTGGGTCGCCGGATCGAGGATGTCGTCGTAGTTCTGTGTGAAATAGACGTCGACTCCGGTCAATTGATCCGCGAGTCCTGCGTTGAACACCTCGATCGCAAAGTTGGGATTAATCGACAGGCCGCTAAAGGTGACATTCGGCAGTTTGTTGGGAAGGTACCCCGAGACAACGATCTTCGGCGCTCGACCCGCTGAATAAGGATGCGTCGCAATCAGGTTGACGGCTGCCTGCACGTTGTCGACTGCCTGCTGCACAACGGTCAGAAAGGTCGACAGGTTGGCGCTCGAAAGCAGAGGCCACAGATCGTTGCCACCGATCATGATCAGGGCAATGTCTGGGTTTTCATCGAGCCAGGTGGTGTTGCCAAGGTTCGTCACGAGCTGGTCGGTGGTCAGCCCGCTGATGCCGTGATTGACCACCGTAAACCGAGCCGGGCCGAATTGCTGGCTAAGCGTCGCCGCCAGGAGTCCTGGATAGGCGTCGCCGGCCCCGGCCGTGTTGCTGTCGCCGAACGCGGCGATCAACTCGGCTCGAGCCGGTGTGCAAATGACGACCAGCGAGAGCAACGCGACCCGAGCCCAGCTTGCCGGTCTCCCGCGATCTGGCCGCGAAACGCGCAGGTGCGGCCGCACCATCGTGAGCATGTCGTCAAGAGACTTCACGAGCGGCAACCTCCGGCCGAGTTGATCTTGCAGGTGGTGATGCGGTGGAACAGCGTGGAGCGCCACCGGGAACAAGCGACCGCCACGGCCGCAAGTGTGGCCGTTCACAGGTCTTGCCGCCGACAACATCGACTGCCGTCAAACCGGCCGATTGGTTGCCACCGAAGCAGCTCGAGCCCTTGACGACGCAGTCGCGGCTGCGTCCATTGCCAACAGTCTACCACCTAGGTCCGGACCAGTTCTCAGAAAGAGCCAGTTTCCTGGCGGCGAAGGCCGCGGCAGCAGCCCGGCGACCTACAGAAGCACCTCTTCAAGTAACCACGGTGAGCAGGTTTCTCCGGGCAGGTGCCAGCATGGGGAAACAAGTCATCGATCCGAGCAATGGGCCGCACAGGAATCGAACCTGTTTCCGTTACCGGCAGCGAAAGCAAGGACTTGGGGAATTCGACCTCGGAGAGCGCTGCAGAATCCGACGTAAACGGCGCATCTGGCGCACAGCTGGTTCAACGCGAGGTGAGATTGGGTAACGAACCCGAAATTGGCACGATCTACCCAGGAATTGGTTGCCGACCCCTGAAGGGGCCCGCGCCGCGCCCCCTTGAGACCAACCAAGCGCGGTTCTACTGGCGCATTAAACCGGCTCTGACCTGTACCTCGCGTCCTTCATCGCGAGCGAGTTTTTGCCGGGCTGCGCCCGATCCTGATTCGCGGATTCGTGTCGGTTCAAATTGCCGCGGCAGCGCGACTCTTGAACGCTGCCTACGTCGAATCCGTGACGACCAATGGGATGGATCGACGAAGGGTCGTGGCCGGGGCTACCAGCGAAGAGAATGCTGCAAGTAGAACAGCTCGGGCGAGACATTCGGGCCGGTGCTGCGGATGAAGTCGCCGGCGAACAGCTTGGAATAGCCGACGAGAATGTCCTGGTTGGCAGTCAAATGAAAGTTCATCAGCAGATCGATTTCGTTGCCGACGTCCGTCCCCGCGGCACCGGTCGGATCGACGCGCTCGATGCCGCCCGCTGCACCAAAGAGCGGCGAACGCGCCTGCGCCAGGTTGAACTTGTGCCATTGCACGAGAAAGTAGGTGAACTTCGTCGGAAAAGCCACGACTTGCACATTCAAGTCCTGAATGTTCTGCCGGGCAACCAGATCGAGGTACCCCAGATAGTAATGGCCGAATGGATAAAGGTGATTGAAGGTTCCGAACGTCGCGCCTTGTCCCGGGTTGGCGTCGCCAGAGGCGAAATCGTAATAGAGCCAGCACTGTGGCTTCATGCGGAGCTCGCTGAAGTTGTAGCCCACGCCCGAACTGGAGGCGTAAGCGACGAGATCCTGGTTGGAATGGCGTCCCACTTGCAACATTTCTTCGACGTCGTAGAGCCAGGTGCTTTCGACGTCGCCGGCGAGTCGCGTGCCCAGGGTCGTTACGTTCTGGCCACCGAGTACCCCGTTCTCGCCGCTGAAGATGCGCCTGGAGTCGTCGCGATTCAAGGCGTAGAAATCCCAGAACCGTCCCGGTTTCTGGCGGTAGGTTAGCCACGCGCCGGACAGGTTTTGATCTTCGTCGGGGGAATCGAAATTCGAGGGATCTGGAATGATCGGCTGCAGCCAGAACGCGTTGAAATCCCAACGTTCGCCCTGCCGGAACCCTCGCACGCCCTGGAACGTGCGGAGCACGTTGCCCCATTCGAGGTTCGAGACCAAGCGCTGCGATCCCAGCAGCAGCTCCTGGCGCCCGCCGCGCACATAGAGCGGATGATCGTCCCACTCGGCCAACTTGACGTCGACGAACAGGTCCGTCAGATCGGAGCGATCGCGGTCGATGGCCAGGGGCGCCAGTTCCGAGCGGAAATGCTGAGCGTCGAGGAACTGGACGTAGCAACCGAACAAGTCCTCGTAGTAGAGCGAGCCGTAGGCAATCGTGCGCATCTGCTCATAGGTGTTCTGGATCGTCGTCAGGCGGCTGTCGGTTTCATGCATGTAGCGGTTGCGATACTCACCGCCGGCGGAGAACAGCCAGCTGTCGCCGATCTGCTGCCGCTTGAGAAAATCGGACCAGGTGAAATAGGTGTTGTTCGGATCGTCGAGGTAACGGAAGTCGACGTCGTAGAAGGGAAACGGCTTCAGGCTGAACCGGCCATAAGGAAACGGGGGAGGCTGTTGGCGGCAAGTGCCCGACAGCCAGTCCTCAACCGAGTAGTAGCCCGGCCCGGTCGGGAAGACGGGAAAGAACCCGAGGCGCGGAAAACCTAACAACGGCGGCGTCCCGTGGAATGGCCCTTTGAACTTGGGCGGATCCTTCTTTTTCGGTGCGCTGGCACCGCCGGGTTTCGCGGGAGCTGCCGAAGTCGCATCACTCACCAGCAGCGCATCGCCCTGGACCGGCGAAAAATCATCGGTCTGCGCATGCCGCTCTTGCCCCAAGTGCTCCGCATCTTCGCCAGGTGCTTGCGGCGACTGAGCTCGCGCCCGAGGCACGGAGCAAACCAGCAAAACGATCAGGCATGTGGCAGTAACTCGCTTCATGGATCTCGTGCCACATCCTTGCTTGCGATCAAGTTATGCAATCGTGTGCCGGCTTCACTGCCGGCATCGCGGAACTCTACCGGCCTTGAAAATATCGGCACCCTGCGCCGAGGCCATACATGCAATCAGCGAGTCAACTGCTTCGGTTTGCCGAACTAGCACGGCGGTACGGTTTGCCTAAGCGGACGATCCGGCTCAATGCTCCGGGTCGAGTGACCGCGATCTGCCCGCGGCTGGCGTGACAGCAATTCGAATCGTTCGTAGCGCCACGCATCATCGCCTGCGCGCGGCGAAAGACAACCACGCAGGCGAACGCAGTTACCGGAGGTCACACCGCGCAGAGCGACGAACGTCGCAGCAGTCCGAGTTTCACAGCGCCGCCTCGACCGCCACCGCGCAGGCTTTGTACGCCGGCTGATGGGAGTACGGGTCGAACACCGCGTCGGTCAGCATGTTGGTCGCCTCGTAGTGCATGGGTAAAAACACTTGGCCGGGCTGAACGGCTGGCGTGACCAGCGCGCGGGCCAACAATTCGCCCCGCTGCGATGCGATCCGTACCTGGCTGCCCGTGCGAATGGCGAGGCGACCCGCATCCTGGGGGCTGATTTCCGCGTATAGTTCGCCCGGGTACAACTTGCGCAAGATGGCAGACTTGGCCGTGCGCGTTTGCGTGTGCCATTGGGCCGCCGATCCACGACCCGTCAACAGAATGAACGGTCGCCGGTCGTCTGGTTGTTCGGGCAGCGGTTTGGGCAGTTCGCACAGGAATCGTGCCCGGCCGTCTGCGGTGAAGAACCGACCTTCGCCAAACAGTCGCCGCTCGGGTCGCTCGTCTTGCGTGCCGGCTGGAAACGGCCACTGCACGCCTCCCCGCGACGCGAGCATAGCATAGCCGTCGATGCCCGTGATGTCGCAAGGCTGGTCTGCGCTCAGTTGCTTGAGCAGCTCGAACACGCGTTCGGGCGACGTCCACTGGCGAAACATGTCTCCACAACCCCAGTAGTCGGCCACCAGCCGGAAGATGTGAAAGTCGGCCAGCGCTTCGCCAGGCGCTTTGCGCACCTTGCGCGCCAATCCGATTCGACGTTCGGAATTGATGAATGTGCCGTCCTTTTCACCCCATGCGGCCGCCGGCAACAGCACATCGGCTCGTTGCGCCGTCTCCGTCGTGTGGTACATGTCCTGTACGACGAGCAGGTCGAGCCGATCGAGAATATCCCGCGCTTGCCCTTGATTGATCCAGGAGTGCGCGGGATTCGTCGCCACGACCCACAGACCTCGGATCTCGCCGCGGAGAATCCCTTCCATGATCCGGTGATACGGCCAGCCCGCCTCGCGCGGAATCACGCTTTCCTCGATATCCAGAATCCCGGCCACCTTTTGCCGTTCCTGCGGATCGGCGAAATCGTGTCCTCCCAACAGGTTCGTCGTATTGCTGAACAGGCGCGAGCCCATCGCGTTGCACTGGCCGGTGATCGAATTGGCCCCGGTGCCTGCGCGACCGATGTTGCCGGTCATCAGCGCCAAATTGATGATGGCCTGCGCGGTCCGCACGGCCTGGTGGCTCTGGTTTACGCCCATCGTCCACCAGAACGACACCCGTTCGCCACGGTGAATTGCCGTGGTGAACTGCTCGATGGCCGCGACAGGCAAATGCGTTGCGGCCGCGACTTCGGGCAGCGTGAACCGCTGCACAAACTCCGCAAACTCCGCATAGCCCGTCGTGTGCGCATCGACGAACTCCCGATCGACCCAGCCCCGCTCGATGAGCAGGCGTGCAACTCCGTAGAACAGCGCCAGGTCCGACTTCGGGTATACAGGCAAGTGTTGTGTGGCGGCCATCGAGGTCTCCGTTGCTCGCGGGTCGACAACGATGATCTGCGGCCGGTGCGGATTGCGCATCACCCGGTTCCAGAGAATCGGATGCGCGATCGCCAGATTGCTTCCCACCAGCACGATTACGTCCGACTCTTCCAGGTCGGCATAGGTGTACGGCGGCGCATCGAATCCGAATGCCTGCTTGTAAGCCACGACGGCCGTCGCCATACACTGCCGCGTATTGCCGTCGCCGTGCAGCATGCCCATGCCGAACTTGGCCACGGCTCCCAGCAGCGCCATCTCCTCGGTCATGATCTGGCCAGTACTCAGAAACGCAATGGAGTGTGGTCCATGCTGAGCCTGGATCTGCTTCATTCGCTGGACAAACACGCGCAGCGCCGAATCCCAACTGGCCGGCTCGAGCCGTCCGGCGGGATTTCGCACCAATGGGGTCGTAGCCCGATCAGGAGCATCGAGGACGGCCAGCGCCTCCCATCCCTTGGGACACGCCATGCCCGAATTGACGGGGTAATCGACCGCCGGCGTCAGGCCCACGGCTTCCCCGGCGCGCAGATGCACGTTCAACGAGCAGCCGGTCGAGCAGAACCCGCACACCGACGCCGACACCGCGTCGGCCTGCAAACCGCGGGGGGACATCCCCAAGCCGAAGCGAGCGGGCTCCAGGAGCAGTTCTTTCGTGAGGACGCCCGCTCGATTGACCAAAGTCGGCAATCGCAACGCGCGCGCAGCTTCCAGCGAGCCAGACATCAGCGAATCCCTCCTGGCATGCGTGGAGCCGCGCACGCAGCGAAGAACAAGTAGCGTTCTAACAACTCTCCGGCCAGGTTGGCCAAGAACAACAAGGCCGACATAGACGCGAACGACACCAGGTCAGCCGGCGACAGCGAGGGCAGGGCACGCAACAACAGGCAAGGCATGACCACTCCGCCTAGCAGCCCGAGCGCGAAGCGGGCCAAGGCGAAGTTCGATAACTCTCCCACTTGTATCATGGCCGAGCGCCGCAGCGCCGTGACTCGCCGACCAAGCAAGTGCCGAAAGACGGCCGCCTCCCACACCAATTTCAGCAAGGCGAAGGCGATGATCGCGCGGCACACGTCGGGCCCGCTTTGCCGGACAAGATCCAGCATGGCCGTCGATGGCGTCCACAAGGTGACCACCAACGCGCTGAGCCAGGAAGCGGTCAGCCCGAGCACGGCGGCCGTCAGCCCAAAGCGCACCAAGGTGCGAGACGCCGACCAACACTCCCGCCGTGTGAATACGTAGATCATCACCGAACACAGGACGCCAGCGACGCCGCTCGCCGTCACGATCCAGCCCATCTCACGGCTGGCCAACGTGCTTGTGGCAGAGGCCAGCAACGATGCATGTCGGGCCTCGGCATACCCGAGGTACACGGCCACTTGCGCCACGGCGTAGGCAGAAGCCAACTGGGCAAACGCGCCGAAGGCGAGAATCTCGCGGCTCAGCCAGGAGTGCCGCAAGCCCAGCACCGCGCGAAACGCATACTGCGGCCGCCCGAGGTGAAACAGACTCGCCGAGAGGGCCAACAGCCCAAACGCCAGGGAACTCATCGCATGCAGCGGACGGAGTTGAGTCGCCCTGGTAGCATCTTCCGGTTGCCAATGGATCAGGCCCACGACGAACGCCCCGACGGACATCTGGGTCAGCACCAGCATCACTACCAGCGGCCAATGCGCATGCTGCGGATTGACGCGACAATAATCGGCCGGCAACAGATTGCGCGGAAACGCCCGGGCCGTCTTGTATGTCGTCGTCGGATAGGTGTGCAGGGGATCGGGCGCGGCCGGCAGGAACACGGCCGCTTCGGTGTCCTCGATGACCTGCTCATGGTTGACTATCCGGATGGCGATCGCCTCGTGTGGACAGGCCTGCACGCAGGCCGGTGCCTCGCCGACGGCTAGTCGCTGCGAACACATGTCACATTTGCGGACGATGCCCTTGCCGGCATGGTACTTCGGCACATCGTACGGACAGGCCAAGGTGCAGTACTGACAACCGAAGCATTGATCGTCGAGATGCCGGACGATGCCGGTGGCCGGGTCCTTTTCGTAGGCGTTCACCGGGCAGGCCGCGAGGCAGGCCGGGTCGAGGCAATGATGGCACGCGGCCGTGACGTGCTGCATGAATGGCGCATTGCGCGAGCCGCCGATCAACAGGCCCACGTCGCGCCAGGCTTCCAGTTCGTCGAGGCCATTGCGCGTGTGGCAGGCAGTCACGCAGGCCTTGCATCCCGAGCAGCGGTCAAGATCGACTTCGAACGCATATTGCTCGCCCGGCCCCGGAGGCTCGGCGGGCAGCAGCGCCCGATAGCGCGGCGCCAGTGTCGAAGCCGCCGCTTCGACTCCGTCGTGCCAGCAAGAGAACACCTCCACGGCTGCGAGGTTCTGTTGTTCGGCCAAGAGCGCGTCGAGCAATGACGTGACACCCAAACCGCTCGCGTCCGATCGCCGCTGTACATCGTCCGCCCGGAGCCCCGTCTGATCGATCACCGATAGCTCGATCATGTCGCCTCCTGCAGTTCAGAATCCGTGGCGACCTGGGCACTGCCGTTCAACAGAATCATCGGGCGCGCATCGCAAGCGGTCGCCAAGCGGCAGCCAATCTCGGTCGCCAACAGCCGATCAAGCTCCTCCTCCGGCGGCAACAGCAGCTGCACGTCGTCGTTCACGACGCGCGCAGCGAACGTGCGGAGCTTGTATTCCTCGCCTTGCAACGACTCGCCGCTGTCCAGCGAAAAAGTCTTCTTGTGCACCGGGCAAGCCACTTTCGGCACGCCGGCGACGTCGCCGACGATCCCGCGCGAGAGCACGAACGCCTTCTTGTGCGGGCACATGTTCTGCGTGGCATACCACTCGCCCCGGCTCGCCAGGTGAAAGACAGCCAGTTGCGATTTGCCGTATTTGATCGTCGCTCCGCCATCGCGGGGAAAATCGTCGACCGTGCCTACCGTGACCCACCGCTGCGCGTCGCATCGACCGGCGTCACCAAGGGTCTTCCCGTCGAGCAGCCGGAATTGTTCGAGCGACACCATTTCGGAGGGCCAATCGGCGGGCCGCGTCTGGCCGCGCTCGTGGACGACCTCGATCACCGGCTCGCTGTCAGCGCAGTTGACGAACTGGCGGAATCCTCGGCGGCGCTGCGGATCGCGCACCACTGCGGCCCATTCGCAAGCGTAAGTGTCGACCAGCCGGGCCATCATCGCTTCCAGCTCGTCGGCGAGTTTCAGTTTGTCGTGGACGACGACGTCTTTGACGTGGGCCAGTCCCCCTTCGAGCTTTTCGAGCCAGGTGGCGGTCCGCGTGAGCTTGTCGGCCGTCGTGATGTAGTACATCAAGAACCGGTCGATGTAGCGCAGCGCCGTTTCCTCGTCCAAGTCGGTCGCCAGCAAATCGGCATGCCGGGGCTTTGCGCCACCGTTGCCGCACACGTACAGGTTGTATCCCTGTTCGGTGGCGATCAGCCCCACGTCTTTGCTCTGCGCCTCGGCACATTCGCGCGTACAACCGGAGACGGCCATCTTGATTTTGTGGGGCGCGCGAATCCCCTTGTAACGATGCTCGACGCGAATGGCGAAGCCCACCGAGTCTTGCACGCCATACCGGCACCAGGTCGAGCCCACGCAGCTCTTGACGGTCCGTAGGGCCTTGCCATAGGCGTGCCCGCTCTCGAAACCCGCCTCGATCAGCTCCTCCCAGATGTTTGGCAGCTGCTCGACCGGCGCGCCGAACAGGTCGATCCGTTGGCCCCCGGTGATCTTGGTGTACAGTCCGTATTTCTTCGCCACGCGAGCGATCACCGCCAGCTTGTCGGGCGTGATCTCTCCCCCGGGCACGCGCGGCACGACCGAATATGTTCCTCCACGCTGCAAATTGGCCAGAAAGCGGTCGTTCGTGTCCTGCAGCGTCTGGTGGGCCGGCGCGAGAATATCCTCATTCCAGAGGCTCGCCAGGATCGATGCCACGGCCGGCTTGCAAACTTCGCAGCCGAGCCCGCGCCCGCAATCGTCCAACACCTGTGCGAACGTGCGCAGTTCCTTGACCTTGATGACGGCAAACAACTCGGTGCGCGAGAGCGGGAAATGCTCGCAGAGGTAATTCACCACCACGCGTCCCGATTTCTTCAGCTCGCTGGCCAGTACGTCGGCCACCAGCGGTACGCACCCCCCGCAGCCGGTGCCGGCCCTCGTGCACTGCTTCAGCGCTGCGAGCGTATCGACCCCCTGGTCGTGGATGGCCGCGCACAGCGCCCCTTTGGTGACGTTGTTGCACGAGCATACCTGCGCCGCGTCGGGCAACGCGTCGATGCCGACCGCGGCCGTACCGGCCTTCGCAGGCGCCAACAGATCGCCCGGCAGGCACGGCAGCGGCGCGTCGCTCTTGGCGAGCATCGCCAGGCGTCCATAATCGGCCGCGTCGCCCACCAGGATTCCGCCGAGCAACCGCGTCCCGTCGGGTGAAAACAAGAGCTTCCGATAGACGCCCCCGAGCGGATCCTCGAACACCAGCGGCGTCGCCCGCTGGGGCGGCGCGTCGTGGGCGCCGAAGCTCGCCACGTCGACGCCCATGAGCTTGAGCTTGGTCGACAGGTCAGCGCCGGTGAATCGCCGCTGCTGGCCGGTCAGGTTGGCGGCCGCGATTTCGGCCATCTCGTAGCCTGGCGCGACCAGGCCATAGATCATGTTGCGGTGCAGCGCACATTCGCCGATGGCCAGGATGCGTTCGTCGGACGTTTCCAGCCGATCGTTTACCGCGATGCCGCCGCGTTCGCCCACGACCAGCCCGGCGCTCTGCGCCAGCTCATCGCGCGGGCGAATCCCGGCCGAAACGATCACCATATCAACGTCGATTCGGTCACCGCCCTCGGTTTCCAGCCACTCGACCAGATTCGATCCGCCGATCGCCCTGGTGGCCGCGTTCAACCAGACGCGGACCCCCAGTGCCTCGATCTGCCGGCAGAGAATGTGAGACGCCACCTCGTCGATTTGCCGCGGCATCAAGCGTGGCGACCGCTCGATGACGTGCGTCTCCAAACCCAAGTCGAGGGCCGCCTTGGCGGCTTCCAGCCCCAACAGCCCGCCCCCGAGCACCGCGCAGCGCCGCGAGCGCCGGGCATATGCGATGATGGCTTCGAGGTCCTCGATCGTCCGGTACACGAACACCCCGGGGAGCTGCACGCCCGGCATGGGAGGCACGAACGGGAGCGAGCCCGTTGCCAGCACGACATGTTCGTACCGGATCGCGACGCCCCGATCCGACGTCACGACGCGCGCACGACGATCGATCGTCGCCGCCCGGTCGCCGACGTGCAGTTCGATCCCCTGTTCGGAATACCATTCGCGGCGCGCCAGCATCAGCCGCTCCGCCGAATGATGGGCAAAGAACGACGTTAATCCGACGCGATCGTAGGCGCTGCGTGATTCTTCGCAGAACGTCACGATCCGGTAGCGGTGCTCGCAATCGAATTCGACCAGCCGCTCGCAGAATCGCTGACCGACCATGCCGTTACCGATGACGACAACTGCCGGCCGATCGAAAGTTTCGTTGCTCGGCATGAAACTTCTCCGGGTGCAGAATCGTTCCGGTGTTTAGGCGAGTGAAGCCGCTTCGGCCGCGGGGCGATCGACACCGGCCGGTTCGTGGCTCGTCGCGCGCTGGGTGATCGTCAAGCTGGCGAACGAGATGCACGTCACGGACGCCCCGGCGATCAACAGGGCCGTGGGCCAGTCGAGCCCCTCACTCTTGAACAAGAATCCGAGCGCGACGGCACCGGCGTTTCCGCCGGCGCCGACGATCCCGCTGACGATGCCCAACGCGCGTCGATTGATGAAGGGCACGACCGCATAGGTCGCCCCGTTGGACATTTTGACGAACATCGCAAACACGGCCATCAGCGGAATGGCGAGCAGCAGCGACGTAGCTTGCGAAAAAAGCATCAGGAAGATGCCCTCGCCGAAGAGCGCCAGGAAGAGCCATTTCACCCGGCCCGCAAACCCCCAGCGGTGGCCGCAACGATCGGCGATCCAACCCCCGACGGCCCGCATGAACAAGTTCATCCCGCCAAATGTTGCCGCAATCAGGCCGGTCCACTGCAAGGCCTCGGCCGAATCGAGTTGGCGGAAATAATCGAAATAATCGAGAAAGTAGAGCGCGGCGATATTGTCGATCGTCAGCTCCATACCGAAGCACGCGCCGTAGATCAGGAACAGCGCCCACACGCGGCCGTCACGGCAGGCTTCGCCCCAGGCGCCGCGTGTAGACTGGTGGATGGGCAGTTGGCCCCGCGCCCGTAGCTCGCGAAAATTCCCTTCCGGCGTGTCTTCCGTCAGCAGGTAATACGCTACGCCGGTCGCGGCACAGAGCACTCCAACCAGCAACATCGCCACGCGCCATCCCGTGGCGACGGTCAAGCCCAGCGTTCCGACCAGCAACGATAACAACAGCGGCATCGCCAACTGCGTGACGCCGCCCCCTAGGTTGCCCCAGCCGGCCGTCATCGCATTGGCCGTGCCCACGCAGTTCGTGGCAAACATTCGCGATGTGTGGTATTGCGTAATGACGAACGACGCGCCGATCAAGCCGATCAGGACGCGCAGCACGAAGAACGACGCGAAGTCGTGGGCCAGCCCAATGGCCATCACGGGAATCGACCCTAGGACCAACAGCCCGGCATATGTCACCCGCGGCCCAAAGTGATCGCACATCCAACCGACGAGCAGCCGTGCAAAGATCGTCGCGCTCACCGATCCGATGATGCACCAGCCGACCTGCTGCTTGGTCAGCTCGAATTCCTCCCGCACGACGGCCATCAGCGGGGCGATCCCGAACCAGGCGAAGAAGCAGAGGAAGAAGGCGATCCACGACATGTGGAAGGCCCGCATCTGTGGCGTGGAGAAATTCAACAACTCGATGCGCGTGGCTTTCCCGTCGGTCTGCATGGCGGATTCGCCTCTCGTGTGTTGGGGGTGTTCGCTTCGTTCGTCGCACGACTCGTCCGCCGAGAGCCGTGGTGACGCGACACCGTCGAGAGCAACCGCCGCGCCCGCGTGGCGAAATACGTCGTCGTTCTTCGGACATCCGAAGGATTGACCAGCGGCGGCCCCGCGATGGCCCGGTTCCACCGCCCAACCCGCGCGCAAGCACGCCTAGACCTTAGGCAAATCGGTCCTTCGGACGATTCGGAAATCCACAGAGTCGATTCCATAACCCTCTATGCAATCACGTGTTCGAGCATTTTCTCGGGGCCGCCCCGCGATTTGCAGTGATGCCCTCGACGCAAGTCCGTCGTCGCCCGGACTTCGCAGCGCGAAGCCCGTTTCGTTCGATGGCAGCCCGATGATTGTCGATTCCATTTCCTCGAACCTCCGCGCTCAGGCACTGGACAAGGACGACCTCGTTCGCCGTGTCAGCCGGCGGTATCTGGCCGTACTCGCCGCGATCCTGGCCCTGGTCCTGGCCGATCAGGCCATCCTGCAACCGTTGCTCGCTCGAATGAACGCCTTTGCACCGGCGATCAACGTGGCGGGCCGGCAGCGTATGCTCAGCCAGAAGATCGCCAAAGCCGCGCTGGCACAGGTCATGGCGCTGGACCACCGTTCCCAAGCCGACCTCCGCGCCGAACTCCGCGATGCGGTCGCCGAATGGAAGGCTGCCCACCTCGCATTGCAGCACGGTGACGCCCGGCGCGGCATCGCGCGTCTCGCATCACCCCAGATTGACCACGTATGGGCCGAGATCGAGCCGCACTTCGACGCGATGCAGACGGCCGCAACCACCCTAGGCAGCGCTGCGGGAGCGTCGCCTGAAGATTCGGCGCGAGCGATTGACGCGGTCGTCACCCACGAGCCGGTGTTTCTCCAACTCATGGACAGCCAGGTCTCGCTGTTCGAATCTCTGGCCGGGGCCGAGTTGCGCCGGCTGCGGTGGTGCGCTGCGGCGGTGGCCGCCGCGATCGTCGCCCTGGTGATTGCGCTGGGCCGGCTCGTCATACACCCGGCCACGCAGGCTATCCGCGGCCAGGTCGACGAACTCGAGCAGCAAGTCGCGCTGCGCACGCGCAATCTCGACAATACGCTCACCGCGCTGCGCGTCGAGGCCGCCGAACGCCAGGCCGTCGAAGACCGCAATCGGACGCTGGCCGCTCAGCTTGCCCATGCGAATCGAGTCGAAACCGTCGGCCACCTGGCGGCCGGCCTGGCCCACGAGCTCAACCAGCCTTTCGCGGCGATCGTCAACTACACCGAGGCCTGCGACCTGGCCCTCGAACGGCCGCTCGACGAACCAGCGCGGGCGAGGCTGCGCGAGTTGATCGAGCGCGTGCGGCAAGCGTCGCTTCGCGCGGGCGGCATCGTGCGGCGGATGCGCGATTTCGTCCGCCCCGGTGCGCCGTCGAGGACGTCGGTCGAGTTGATCGCGCTCCTGCACGAGGTCGTCGAGCTCTGCCGACCCGAGGCCGAGCGCGGCGAAACGAGTCTTTCGTTCGTTCCCCCTGCCGGCGGCGAGCTAGTCGTCGAGGTCGACGCGGTTCAGATCCAGCAGGTGCTCGTCAACCTGATTCAAAACTCGCTGCACGCCCTGGCCGGCAACTCACCGGAGAATCGTCGCATCGTGCTGCGCATCAAGCCGCAACCCGACTCAGTACAGGTGGACGTTGTCGACAATGGCCCTGGCCTCGCGGGCATCGATCCCAACGTCCTGTTCGCCGCGTTTCAAACAACCAAGTCTGACGGGCTGGGGATTGGCCTCTCGATATGCCGTTCGATTGTCGAACAGCATCAGGGAACAATCTGGGCCCAGTCGCTGGCGCCGTGCGGCGCCCAGTTTTCCTTCGTCCTCCCGCGAATAGGCCAACATGCCGCCGAGCAGCGTCGCCAAGCCGACCGTGTTTGTGGTTGACGACGACGACCAGATGCGCGAGTCGCTCTACGTCTTGCTCGAGATGCTGGGCTTTGCCGTCCAGGCATTCGCGAGTCCCGGATTGTTTCTGCGGCACTATCGCCCGGAGATGTCCGGCTGCCTGATCCTCGACATTCAAATGCCACGGATGTCGGGCGTGCAGCTTTACGAGGAGATGCAGGCCCAAGGCAAGCACTTGCCCGTCATCTTCATTACGGCGCATGCCGATGTCTCGACCGCAGTTGCCGCGATGAAGACCGGCGCGATCGAGTTCCTCGAAAAGCCCTTCGATCGCGCGACGCTGCTCGATTGCGTGCAGCGAGCCCTGCTCCGGGATGCCCAATTGCGCGAGCGCGAGGCCGATTTCGCGGCCCTCGCCAGAAAGATTGCGCAGCTCACTCCCCGCGACCGCGAGACGCTCGACCTGGTGCAACAGGGCCTGACGAACAAGGCGATCTCAGGTCGCCTGCAGATCACCGAGCGTGCCGTCGAGATGCGCCGCGCTTCGATCATGCACAAACTGGGAGTGCGATCGCTGGCCGAGCTCATCGAGCTGACGTCGACGCACCGCCTCTTGACCGAGTTGCGACGCATCGAGACCCGGCGAGGGTAGCAAAAGCCACCGCACCGGAATCCCCTCTGCGCATTGAACGCAACGTGTCCCGACCTGGTCCCAGCACACTGACCTGCCCCCAGAAAACCGATCCGGCCTGATTGTTAGGATTTGGGCCTGGTCATTTTTCAAGAGGGATTGCGAGTGAGTGCAATGGGCGGCACAGGACTCGAACCGATTGCCCTAACCGCCAACCCGGACAGCGACTTACGGAATTCTGCCTCGTCGAGCGCTGCAGAATCCGACGTAATCGGCGCAAGGACGGCGCAGCCAGCGGCGGATCGGCCCTTGCGGAGCGAAGTGTTGGAGTTGTGCCTTCGTCAGGCACCCGATGATGCGGTGGGCTTGGCCATCGTGTTCGACCTTTGGCCCAAGCTACCCGCGGTGGTGCGGCGCGACATCCTCGGCCGCGCCAACGCCGCGGTCACCGTGCAGCCGGATCGGTGACGGCCAGGGTCCTTCCCCGTCACGGCCCTGCGGGCGCTCGCCGTGACATCGCGGGGGTTTTGTCCGTGCGCGGGCCAAATCTCGAGATTAAGTAACCGCGCACGTCCCGGCCCTGACGCACTGGAGAAGACGACGAACCACGACACTTGCAGTGAGGCCCTATGGATGGCCTTCCGAGAACGATGGCCGCACACACTGCCCTGAACCGGAAGCGCACTCTGAGAGGTCGCAAAACCGTAGCTGTTTGAAACGACTGAGATCAGGTCGTTCGAGCAACGTGCTTGGGCGGTGGTCTAAAGCCGAGGTATCCCGCCGGGATGACGAGCAAATTCATCAGCGTCGAGCTGATCAGGCCTCCGAGGATGACCAGGGCCATGGGGAACTCTATCTCATGGCCCGGAAGGTTGCCTCCCGCGACCAACGGCACCAGCGCAAGACCGGCGGCCGCGGCGGTCATGAGAATCGGCCCGAGTCGCTCCTCCGCGCCTCGCAGCGCCAATTCGCTGCCAAAGACGACGCCCTCGCGCTCCTCCAGATGACGGTAGTGACTCACGAGCATGATGCCATTGCGAACAGCAATGCCAATGACGGTGACAAAGCCCACCAGTGATCCAAGAGAAACGTTTCCACCACCGAACCAAACCCCCAACACTCCGCCCCCCAGCGCGACGATGAAACCTGCGGCAATGAGACCCACGTCGCGCCAACGTCGAAACTCGGAGTAGAGCAGCACGATGATACCGATGAGCGTCAGCACCGTGGCCAGCGCCAGGCGGCGGCTCGATTGCTGTCGGGCCGCATACTCACCCAAAAACTCGGGATGATAGCCTTGCGGAAAATCGAGCTTGCCGACGCGCTGTTCGATGTCGGCCGCCACCGAACCCAAGTCGCGATCGCGCACGTTGCATAGGACGTCGATCCGCCGTGAGGCCCCCTCGCGTTTGATCTCGTTGGGTGCCCCATTGATCGAAACGTCCGCCACCTCTCGCAAGGGGACAAACCCGCCCGTGGGTGTCTCGATCAGCAACTGCTCGATGGCGGCCAGATCGAGCCGCGTGGGCTCGGCGCCCCAGACGACAACATCGAACATTTTTTGCCGCTCAAACACCTGGCCGACCGTTCGTCCTTTGACGAGGGTGTTCGCTGCCTGGCGAATCATTCCCGGCGTCAGCCCGAATTGCTCAGCGGCCTGCGGGCGCACACGAATCTCGAGTTGTGGCACGAGAATCTGCGGCTCAACCTTCAAATCGCTCACGCCCGGAATCTCCGCCATGACGCGGCCGACTTGTTGGGCCTGTGCACGGAGCGTCGCCAAATCGTCGCCAAAGATACGGACCACCAGCGTGGCACTGGCCCCGGTCAGAACCTCCTTGATGCGCTCGCGCAAATAGGTCAATAAATCCCGGTAGAGCCCGGGATACCCGTCAACCACCTCCTGCACCTTGGCAACGGTGGTGGGGTAAACGACTTCCCGGTCGAGGCTGATCCAAAGTTCCGTGAAGTTCGGTCCCACGACCTCGTCGGCCACCTCGGCACGGCCGATATGTGAGCCGAAGTTTCGGACGCCAGGAATCGATCGCAATTCCTGACTGGCGCGAATCGTGATGCGGTCCATCGCGGCCAGCGAGGTGCCGGGCTTTTCTACCCAGTGCATGAGGAAATCGAATTCCTGAAACTTGGGCATGAACTCCTGGCCCAGATAGGGCAGCGTCGCCACGCACAGCAACAAAGCTGTCGCCGCTGCGCCCCAGGCCAAGCGCGGCCATTGCAGCAGCCGGGACAAGACTGCGTGGTAGGGACGTTTAAGCCAGACGAGTAGGGGGGCCTCCCGGCGGCGGTCCGAGTGGCCCGGCAAGAGCAACAGGCACATCGCCGGCGTCACCGTAAGGGCCACGGCCAAAGACGCGAAGATGGCCAGCAGGTAAGCCAGGGCCAGCGGTCGAAAAAAGGCCCCGGCCAGTCCTTCGAGCATGAAAACTGGCAGGACCACGAGCATCACGATCAAGGTGCCATACACGACAGCGCCGCGAACCTCGATCGACGCGTCAAGAATCACACGCAGAATTGGGCGGGGGCGCTGGAGCGCGCGATTCAACCGCAGGCGTCGCACGACGTTTTCAACGTCGATGATCGCATCGTCGACGACTTCGCCCAGGGCGATAATCAGGCCCGCGAGCACCATGGTGTTGATCGAAACGCCGCAGTACCGCAGCACCATGGCCGCTGCAACCAATGACAGCGGGATCGCCGTGGCGCTGATCAATGCCGTTCGCCAGTCGAATAGAAACGCGACGAGTACCACCAGGACCAGGACGCACGCCGACGCCAGGGCCCACGATAGATTCTCCAGCGACATCTCGACAAAAGTCGCTGGCCGAAAGATCGTCGAGTCGATTTCGACATCTTTCAACCCCGGACGTAAACCCGCCAAAGCGGCCTCGACCTTGCGCGTGATTTCGAGTGTGTTTCCGCCAAGCTGCTTTTCGACGATCAACAACAGCCCCGGCACGTCATTGATGATGGCGTCGCCAATGGGCGGAGCATGGCCAATGGTCACCTCCGCGATGTCGCCTAATTTCAGCGGAGCACCGCCACGATGCGCGACGACAATGGCCGCCAGCTCGTCCGGATTGCGGACCGTGGCGACATGGCGGATCGGGATTCGCTGATTGGGCGTATCGACGAAGCCGCCGCCCGCGAGAGCCGTTGCCTCGGCCGCGGCGCGTTCGATCTGCGCCAACGTCAGCCCATAGGCCCGCAGTCGCTCGGGATCGACGAGCACTTGAAGCTGCTTGTCGCGCGCACCCCAAATGGCGACATTGGCCACACCCGGCACTGCCATCAGCCGCGGGCGAATCGTCCATTTGGCCAGCTCAGAAAGCTCCATCTGTGTGAGTTTCTTCGAGGTGATTCCCACCTTGAGCACTCGGCTGGTCGACGATAGCGGTGGCAAAATGACCGGTGGCTTGGTGACCTGTGGTAGTCGCGAGGCCTCGATGGCCAGCCGCTCTTGAACGAGCTGCCGGGCCTGCATCAGGTCGGTCCCGTCCTGAAAGATCATCTGCACCGAGGACAGCCCGAGCACACTTTTCGAGCGGAGCGTTTTCAGGCCGGCCACGCCATTCAGCGCGTTTTCGAGCGGAACGGTCACCAGACTTTCGACCTCTTCGGTCGACAAGCCCGGGGCCTCGGTCTGGACCTCAACCAGCGGGGGCGAGAACTCTGGGAACACGTCCAGCGGCGACTCACGCAGAGTTCGGTATCCGACCACGAGCACGGCGATTGCCGAGGCGAGCACCAGCAGCGGCTTGTGCAAGGAGAATTGGACGAGTGTGCGGAGCATTACTTGCCGGTCCCAAACTCGGTGCCGTAGAGTTCCGCGGAACCGTCGGTGACGACTTCAGTCCTTGGTGCGGGCCCGGCCGCCAACACGGCGCGCCCCGCGTCGATGAAATCGACCTCGACACGTCGGCGCGCAAATACGTTTTGCGCCAGTCGTTCATACACCCAAGCGCCACCGTGGATGTCGTAGATCACGGCGGACCATGGCACCACCAGGCTCTCCGCCCGCACAGACAGCGGCACCAGGACGGCCACCTTTTGTCCTGGAAAAAACTTCCCCTGAGCGTTCTCCGCCTCGTAGAACAGGTCGAGCGAGGCAGCTTGGGCGTCAGCCGACGGTGGTGCGGCAACCGGATGCGCCGTAACGGCCTCGACGCCCGCGTCCTGGCCATATTCACGCACTTCGGCAGATTGGCCCGCAGCGATGTCGTGCCGTTCGCCCACAAACACTGCCACGCGGATCCAAACGCGATCGAGCCTCACCACGCGGAACAGCTCGGCACCGGCGTGTACGGATTCCCCGGAAGTCACGCTAATGCTCTGCAGCACTCCCGACACTGGCGCGTTGATGGGCCGCGGCAAGACTTCGCCTGCTTGCTCATCGAGTTCCACCTCGGAGAGGAACTTGTGCCTCGTCTGGGCCGTTTCCAAGGACTCCTGCGCAAGTCGCAGGCGAGCGTAGGCGGCATCGACAGCGGCCTGGCTGCCGGCTCGGTTTTTGAGCAATTCCAAAGCCCGATCGTGGTCGATCTGCGCAGCATCGATCGCAACGGTCGCCGAATCGATCTGGCGCTGGGCGTCCAGTTGAGCCGCAGCTAGATCGGCACGCGTCTGCGCAACTCGAATGCGCTCCGATGGGGTCAGCACGTCGCGCTCCGCCGTGAGCAGAGGCGTGAACGACAACACAGCCTGGCCCGCACTGATCTGATTCCCGGGCCGAGGAATGCCACCTGTGGCAGGATCCGATAACGTGCCCGCCATTGGTGCGCTGACGACCAGGGCCTGGCCGGGAGGTAGCGAAATCTCGCCACCGAAGGTGCGGCGACGGACAACCGTCTCGGCGACGATGGGGGCGGTGCGAATTCCCAGACGCTCGATAGCCTTGTCGGTCAACGTGAGCGTGTTCAGGCTCTGCTCGTCGAGATGTTGTGCTACCACGGCCGGTTTCGTCGCCGACTCAGGCTCGCTCTTGGTTGCCCGGCTGCATCCGATGACCGCGAGGAGGACTAAACAGGTTGATCGCGGGAGCTTGCTGGGCATCCTGGGGGGGCCCTTCTGCTGGTTTGGCCGGCAAATCGGGAGCGGCCGGCGGGGGCGGGATACTCTCAATCGTCGCCGCGCTGGGGCCGTCGAACAAGAGCCGGCGACCGACGCTGCGCTCCAACTCGGCGACAGCCCGACGAAGGGCCGCCTCGGCATCGAGTTCCCGGGCTCGACTGTTGAGCAACTGCCGGGTGGTGTCGAATACGGCCAGCATCGCGACGTTGTCCTCCAGCATAGCGGCGCGGGCATGTTCGACGGCCGCCTGTGCTTGCGGAACAACCTGTTCTTTCCAGATTGCCAACGTCTGCTCGGCCTGCTCCAGTTGGTAGTACGCCAATCGGACTTCGTTGGCCGCCGTATCGCGCAACAGGACGTAGGTGCGCCGCAGCCGCTCGGCCTGGGCCATCGCCCGCGCCCGATTGCCTTGATTCTGGTTGAGGATGGGCAGGTCGAAGCGCAATCCCGGGCCGGCTTCGAAGCCTTTTTCCCCTCGGCTGTTGATGTCCGGGAGGAACGCGCCCGTGTTGAAATAGTCGTACAGCGATAACGTATGGCGTTCAGCGGCCGCTGAAAATGCAAGCTGGGCGGCGCGAAGGTCGGGCCGCGACGATGTTGCCAGGCCGACCAATCCTTCCCGATCGAGCGGGGGCAACTGGATCGCCGCCGGCGGCGCTGTTCGGAGCGGAACGTCGAACGTGGCCAGCCCGAGCCGAAACCGCAGCCGCTCGCGGGCCAGGTCAATGTCGCGCGCCGTACGGGCAACTTCTTCGACGTTGGCCAGGGTGTCCAAGCGAATCGGCGACACCTCGAGTTCCGCAACCGCGCCGGCGCGCAGTCTGGCCTCGGCCACGCGCTTGAACTCCTGGCGCAGATTCTCGCCGTACAACGCCAATTGATAGCGCTGCTCGGCCAGCAAGAGATCGATGTACGCCACGCGAACGTCGCGAATCACATTCAGGCCATCCTGTACCAGCCGTTCGGCAACGCGCTGATCCTCCAGTTGCGCCACGAGGACACGCCGCGGCCGGAGATAGATTGCGTCGATCGGGAGAATCAAGAAGAACTCCCATTGTTTGACGCCCACGGGAAACAGGCTGGTGATTTGCGGGTTCGCAAGCTGCCCGGCAGCAATAATGTCGGCCCGAGTCAGCAGCAAGTCGGCCAACAGCTCCTGATACGCGGGATTGTTCCACAGCCCCAACGTGACCGCCTCGTCTTCGGTCAGGCCATCGTCGAGCACGATGCCTGCCGGGATCAGCGCCTGGCAAGGTGGTTTGTCCGCTCCGAGCCCGTGCCCCGTACGGCAACTGAGCTGCTCGGAGACGCTCGCCCGCCGGGTACCAGGAAGCCCGGCGCATCCTGCCAACAAGCAGCAGGCGCAGACGAGCGCGATGCGCATGAATCGCCAAGGGAGTTCGGGTTCGCGCATGCTGGCGGGAGAATTTGGCGGGCGTGCAGTCGGTGGGACCTGTCCATCTACTTCATCGGTTTAACGGTCTGAACGAATGTGCCTAACCGAGGGACAGCAACGATCGCAGCGATGCGAATGCTGCTAGCCTTGCATGCGCGGATCGATCCCATGAACCCATCAACCAGCCACTTTGCGCGCTCCGGACGAAGTGCTGGCTCTGCGCCTGCGCTAGGCACCCGACGACGCGGTGAACCTGACCATCGTGTTCGAACTTTTGGCCCAAGCTGCCCGTCGCGGTGCGGCGCAACATACTCGACCGGGCTAATGCCGCTGTGCCCGGGCGGACGGATCGGTGACGGCCAGGGTCCTTCCCGAGCCCAGGCGCGCGGGCGCTCGCCGTGACATCGCGGGAGTTTTGTCCGTGCGCGGGCCAAATCTCGAGAGTAAGTAAGCGCGCACGCCTTGCCCCCTTGAGCAAGACGACGACGAACCTGCGAATTCTCCCTGTTGGCCAGCCCGGCGCTAACGCGGATCATCTGAGGCGGGACCCTGATGCAACGCCGATTGCATGCCATGCGCCTGGATTGCGCCTTTTGCAGGGCCCCGGTGGGCGGCCCCCCCGGGGAAGGACCCGAAGCGCTCGCGGCCGGGCCCTGGGGGGAGGGCGGTCGAATAGCTACGACCGCATGAGCGGAGACCGCCTCCCCGGCGCGCACATTTGCCCGCGGGTTTTTGGTTTTTGC